>JAJYPZ010000156.1 GCA_021794855.1 Pseudomonadota bacterium
TACTACTAATGCTGCTATTTACTTTTTAGCCTGCTTCCCCAACCCCAAAGTTCCCTTCAGCGTCAAGTCCGCGTGCCACCGTAAATACCCACATCTATCGATTGTCGTGTTGTTAAAGAGCGCGATTCGTATTCCTTGGTTGCGGGGACAGGATTTGAACCTGTGACCTTCGGGTTATGAGCCCGACGAGCTGCCAGACTGCTCCACCCCGCGTCCGATTTGTTACCTCTACGCCAACCGCATGTTTAATCGCATGCGTCGTCGAGAGGCGAAACTATAGCAAATACTTTGCCTCCACGTCAAGGATTAATTTAAGCAAGGACACAAACACGGAGAAGAGGGATCAAAGATGCGCGATGAATGAGGATTAAGCAGCGGACGCAGACAGATTACGCGTGATTTCCTTGCGGTAGCGATTAAGCTCTCGAGTATTAACCATACTTTGCCCGAACAGATTCGACAGTTTGGTCAATATGGTGCCGACCACTTTACTTTCCCATCCTGCATCGAAATGTATCTGCTCGTCCAGCCATCGTTCCAGCCATTCCGGATCGGGCAAATAACTTTGTATGGTATCTCGGGGAAATAATGTGGCATTTACATGAAGATTGGTCGGATGCAAAGCCTGGGCACTACGCGAGGAGCTGGTCATCAGCACACCAACTTTGGCAAAAGCCGCTCGGGCTTCATCGCCCGTACGCTCTATCGCTTGCTGCATGTAACGGAAATAGATGCCGCCATGGCGCGCCTCATCGCCTGAAATCAAACTGTAAATATGCTTGATTACCGGCTCAGTATGCCATTGGCCGGCACAGCGATACCATTGGGTCAAACGAATTTCTCCGCAAAAATGCAACATCAGCGTTTCCATCGGCGGCGCGCTATCAAATTCGAAGCGCACGGCATGCAACTCTGCTTCGGTGGGCATCATTTCAGGACGAAAACGCCGCAGATATTCCATCATGACCAAAGCATGCTTCTGCTCTTCGTAAAACCAGACCGACATAAACGCCGAAAAATCGCTGTCGTGCCGGTAATCGCGCAAAAACATTTCCGTAGCTGGCAATGCCGCCCACTCTGTAATCGCGTTCATCTTGATGGTGGCAGCCTGTTCGTCTGTCAATAAATCCGGCCGGAAATTATCCCATGGTATATCCTTGGATAACTCCCAGCGTACTTTTTCCAAACTTGCAAATGCTTCAGGATAAATCATACAACCACCCCACGATAGTCAACAAATTGTAAGCATATTATCCGAGATTTAACATTGAAATATGACAAAACGGTGAAATAACATGCATAAAGCATAGTTATCCGACAGTTTTCCGGTGCCGATTCACCGCATTCTCTCTTATTGACATGCTTGGTAAAGTGTAGCATTTATTTGATGACATTACGGTAAATCCCAGCAAATATCCCACCATCATCAAGAAAGATACTGCGCTGGCGGACAAGTCAAGTCAAACAACCATGGCGGTTCGGCACCTGAAGCACTACCGCCTTAATGATAATACAAAAAACGAAAAAAAAGCCCGGGCAATCATGCCCGAGCTTTAAATCCTCTTTTATTAAAGGAGGATGGAGGAGACAACACTGCAGCCCGTAGGAGCTATACAACCAGCGTTATTAGAATTTTCTAATATTAGAACATTTATGTCAACTAATTTTTTTATTATAAATGCAAATATGCTTTTACTCCTTATCAATTAAAAAATAACCGTCCAAATAACCCTGATAAAACAAAGGGATTAATGCCTCAGTCATTTCAATTGCCGATATTTTTCGTTCATCTGCCATGGTTTTCAAAATCCCGGTTACCGGCAAATCAAACGGCTCGCCGTTCAAATAATACCGCTCTCGATAAAATACCATTTGCGACTGGGGCGCAAGCCGCAAGCCACAAGACATAACCTGCTTACAAAAGGTCGCCATACTTAAGGGGCGCCGTGGCAGCCGGAAAAATACATGCGCTTTAGGCTCTGTAATATAACGGCCGATAAAATCCGCGATATCCGCTTGCTCCCATTTAATCCGCTTTATCATTGCAGCGATTTGCTCCACCATCGCTTCTTTTATTTCACCCGGATGCGCCTGAAAAGCCAGGTCCGGATCTTTATATTGTCCCGGCAAATCTATTCTGTCCTGCAAATAAACCAGAAATTGCGTTGCCATTTCTTGGGCAGACGGAGCCCGGAACCCGACCGAATAAGTCATGCATTCATCCACGGCAATCCCATTGTGCGCATACTTAGGCGGCAGATAAAGCAAATCGCCCGGAGATAAAATCCATTCGTCTTCGGGAATGAAATGACGCAAAATTTTCAAGGGAAGCCCATCTATCAATGCGAGATCGCTTTGCGCGCCGATTTGCCAGCGCCTGCGTCCCATGCCCTGAATCAGAAAGACATCGTAAGAATCGAAATGAGGTCCTACCCCACCGCCGGGCGGCGCATAACTGACCATCAGATCGTCAAGGCGCGCATGAGGTATAAAATCAAATTTCTGCAAAAAAATTTCGGCGCTACGCAAATGATGATTCAATTCCTGCACCAGAAGCGTCCAGGTTGCGCCAAGTTGCGGCGACTGAAATACCTTGCGTTTGAACGGCCCATGCTGGAGTTGCCATATCTGATTTTTCTGATACACCAGCCGCGATACAACGTCCTCGCTGGACGAAAGTCTGAACAAAGCTTCCGGGTCGATGAGGCCGTCAAAACCAGGCAAAGCGTTGCGTACAAGCAAAGGCCGTTTTTGCCAATAATCTCGAAAAAAGGTCTCATAATCGATACCGCCAAGTAATAAAGGATTATTCATAATCACACAACATCCCGAGGGGAAAAATTAAACCAATTAAAATTATCTGTCCCAGCTTTTGAAACCATTCCAGACCAATGCATCCGTACTATCGATACCCACACACACGCCATCAGGCGACAAAATTTTACGTCATGCGATTGCCTAGAAAATGCCCGATCCCGGGTGGACTGCTTTTTCCTTCCGGTCAATGTATTAAATATCATAGGGATATACGTACCTCATACTACCGGTTGCGGTTTCTAGGATTTAGTTTCAAAATGCGCTAAAATAGCTTGGCTACAAATTTTTTCCCGCCCGATGAGGTCATTATGCAAATAGCCAAGAATACCATTGTTACCATTGCCTACCAACTTAGCAACCTGGCGGGCGAAACATTAGAAAATGCAGGCGAGAACAATGATGCAGTAAGCTATCTGCATGGCGGTTACGACGGCATATTTCCGACCGTCGAGGAAGCTCTGGAAGGCAAGAACGTTGGCGACAAAGTCGAAGTCACCATGGAACCGGAATACGCATTCGGAGAATACGAAGCCGATCTGTTGCGCGTGGAACCTCGCCATTTATTTCCGGCAGAAATCGAGGTCGGCATGCAATTCGAAGGCGCAGCGGAAGGCACCGAGGAGTTCATGCTTTATACTGTCACCGAACTGACCGACGACACCGTGGTGGTCGATGGCAATCATCCTCTGGCGGGACAAACGCTTAAATTCGACTGCACGGTACTGGACGTACGTTCCGCCTCCCCAGAAGAAATCGCTCACGGCCATGCGCATGGCGAACACGATCATCATCATTGATAAAAACCATCCTTCGCATGTTCCGGGTTTACGCTGTGTTTTACCAGCATAACCTGACATGCCGTTTTTAACCGGTTTAAGCTACCCATGAAAACCCCTTTTTTGGACTTTGAACAGCCCATTGCCGAACTAGAAGTAAAAATCGAGGAATTGCGTAGCGTTCATGACGATTCATCCGTGGATATTTCCAAGGAACTCGTCTTGCTGCAAAAAAAGAGCGAGAAGCTGACGCACGATATCTATGCCAAACTGAATGCCTGGCAGATTTCGCAAGTTGCTCGACATCCTCAACGACCATACAGCCTGGATTATATCGGCGCATTATTTTCCGATTTTGAAGAATTGCACGGCGATCGCGCCTATGGCGACGATCATGCTATCGTCGGCGGTATTGCGCGCTTTAATAATCAGAGCGTGATGATCATCGGCCATCAAAAGGGGCGCGATACCAAAGAAAAAATTTACCGCAACTTCGGCATGCCCAGACCCGAAGGCTACCGCAAAGCCCTGCGCCTGATGCGGATGGCCGAAAAATTCGGCATGCCGGTAATGACGTTCATCGACACCCCCGGCGCTTATCCCGGCATCGGCGCGGAGGAACGCGGTCAGTCTGAGGCGATAGCACGCAATCTTTTCGTCATGGCGGAATTACGCACGCCTATCATCTGCACTATCATAGGCGAAGGCGGCTCAGGAGGAGCGCTGGCCATCGGCGTCGGCGAC
>JAJYPZ010000157.1 GCA_021794855.1 Pseudomonadota bacterium
CGTATCGTCGCGGCGGCGATAGAGCAGAATTACGATGAGCGCGGAATCGCCTTGCCAGCCGCTATCGCTGCGTTTACACTCGTCATTGTGCCGGTCGGCTATCGAAAAAGCGCGCAGGTGCGCGAGACGGTCGATACGCTTTACGCCGAGCTGTCGGCAGCGGGTATCGACGTGCTGCTGGACGATCGCGACGAACGGCCGGGCGTCATGTTCGCCGATATGGAACTGATCGGCATTCCGCATCGCCTGGTCGTCGGCGAACGCGGATTGAAAGACGGCAACGTGGAGTATCAGGGCCGTACCGAAGCGCAAGCGCGGCTGGTGCCGCTGGATGAAGTCAGGACGATATTGATGGATATTTTGAACCATGATCGCCGCCCGGAGTAATATTTTCTGGATAGCGGCGGCGTTGCTGACAGCGTCGGTTGCGCATGCCGGCAACCAGAATTATGAGCTGATGTCGGCCAGCGTACGTGCTTCCTTGAGCCGGGCGGTATCGGACGCGCCGGTCGGTAACCTGAGTCTGTTCGCCGACGCCGACGATCAGGCATGGTTGAATGAAATGTCGAAACGTCTGGCCTCGCGCATGCCGGATACCGGGCAGAGAATCGCGTTTCTCAATACCGTGCATTACGAGGCGTTGCGCGCAGGGCTGGATACGGGATTGGTGCTGGGATTGATCGAAGTGGAATCCGGGTTCAAGAAATATGCGGTTTCCAGCACGGAGGCGCGCGGTTACATGCAAGTCATGCCGTTCTGGGTGGACCAGATCGGCACGCCCGGCCAGGATCTGTTCCATTTGCGGACTAATTTGCGTTACGGCTGCAATATTCTGCGCTTTTATCTCAATCGGGAAAATGGCGATACGAATCGCGCGCTCGCCCGCTATAACGGCAGCCTGGGCAAACCGGATTATCCGTCCATGGTATGGAATGCCTGGCATAAACACTGGTCGTATACGCCGGTTTCGGTAGCGATGCACGCCGAAACGAATAAAATGGCCGGGAACTGATTACGAAAAATCAAGGTAACGCTGAGTATTTATGCGATTCGTCGTTCGGTGTATTGGAGCCCGATTAATCGACCCCGCTTTCGCCCGGATGGCGATTAACTAGGAAAGCAGAACCAGATTGTCGCGATGGATCAATTCCGCTTCATCGATATAACCTAACGCGGCTTCGATACGATGCGTCGGCATACCGGCGATTTTACGTGCTTCGCCGGCGGTGTAATTTACCAGTCCGCGGGCGATATGCCGGCCTTCCGCGGTGACGCAGGCAACCACTTCGCCGCGTCTGAAGTCGCCTTCCACCGCCAGTACGCCGATAGGCAGCAGGCTTTTTCCGCTGATATTGAGCGCGTCCGCCGCACCGGCATCGAGGGTGAGCGTGCCCTTGACCTGGAGATGATCGGCCAGCCAGGTTTTTTTGGCGGATAAAGGCAGACTGGCGGCGAAGAGTTCGGTGCCGATGGTTGCGCCCTGCGCCAGCCGGACCAGAACGTCGGGTTCGCGGCCCGAGGCGATGATCGTGTGCGCACCGCTGCGAGCGGCGCGTTTGGCAGCGAGAATTTTAGTCAGCATCCCGCCCCGGCCGATGTTGCTGCCGGCGCCACCGGCCATAGTTTCGAGAGCGGCATCGCCCGCCTGCGCCTGCCGCACCAGCGTGGCGTCGGGATAACGGCGCGGATCGGCGGTAAACAGGCCGGCCTGATCGGTGAGTATGACCAGCGCATCGGCTTCGATGAGATTAGCCACCAGCGCGCCCAGAGTGTCGTTATCGCCGAAACGGATCTCGTCGGTCACGACCGTATCGTTTTCGTTGATAATGGGCACGACCTTGAGTTTCAGCAGCGTGCGCAAGGTGGATAGCGCATTCAGATAGCGGGTGCGGTCGGAGAGGTCTTCGTGCGTCAGCAAAATTTGCGCGGTATGCAATCCGTAACTGCGAAAACTGGTTTCGTACGCCTGCACCAAACCCATCTGCCCGACTGCGGCGGCAGCCTGCAGTTCATGAATATTGCTGGGCCGCGTTATCCAGCCGAGCCGCTGCATGCCTTCGGCTATGGCGCCGCTGGAAACAAGCACGACTTCCTTGTCCATGCGCATCAATTCGGCGATTTGCCGCGACCAGTTTGCCAGCGCTGCGTGATCGAGACCACGGCCGTCGTTCGTAACCAGAGCGCTGCCTACCTTGACAACCAGACGGCGCGCCGAATTGAAAACGGAGGTCATGGGATCGGCGTGAATTCGGCAGGCGGAGTATCCGCAACAACGGGGACTTCCGCATTGTGCATGGCATCGACGTGAGCCATGATCGCGTAAGTCAGTTCTTTGCAGCCGGTCCCGGTCAAGGCCGAAATGACGAATACCGGGCCGATCCATCCGTAGGCGCTGACAAAAGCAGCAACGCGTTCGTCGCGCGTTTCGTCCGGCAGCAGATCGACTTTGTTAAGTACCAGCCAGCGCGGCTTAGCGTAGAGCGTTTCATCGTATTTGCGCAACTCTTCGACGATCGCGCGCGCTTCGTGCACCGGATCGCCGGAATCGTCGAACGGCGCGAAATCGATAATATGCAGTAACAACTGCGTTCGCGCCAAATGGCGCAGAAAGCGGTGGCCGAGTCCTGCTCCGTCGGCGGCGCCTTCAATGATTCCGGGAATGTCGGCGATGACGAAGCTCTTGTCGATACTGACGCGCACGACGCCGAGATTCGGCGCAAGGGTAGTGAAGGGATAATCGGCAACTTTGGGGCGAGCGGCGGATACTGCGCGGATAAAGGTCGATTTGCCGGCGTTGGGCATGCCGAGCAAACCCACATCAGCCAGGACTTTGAGTTCCAGCCGTAATTCGAAGGTTTCGCCGGGCTCGCCCTGCGTGGTCTGGCGCGGCGCGCGATTGGTGCTCGATTTGAAATGCAGATTGCCCAGACCGCCTTTGCCGCCTTTGGCGATAACGGCGCGCTGGCCGTCGACCGCAAGGTCGTACATCATTTCGCCGGTCAGGTCGTTAATGATGACAGTGCCGACAGGCATGCGCAGGATGATGTCCTCGGCGCCTTTGCCGTTGCAGTCGGCGCCGCGGCCATTTTCGCCGGAGCGGGCGCGATACGCGCGCGTATAGCGAAAATCGATCAGCGTATTGATATTGCGGTCGGCAACAGCGATCACGCTGGCACCCCGGCCGCCGTCGCCGCCGTCAGGGCCGCCATTCGGAATGAATTTCTCCCGCCGGAACGAAGCCGAACCGTTGCCGCCGTTACCGGCGAATACTGCGATTTTTGCTTCGTCTATAAATTTCATGGCGACCGGTACGTGTAAAAGTAAAAGCCCTATCCGCTGGATAGGGCTGGAAGCGCGCCGAAATTCTCGAAACGCGGCACGCGCATTCCGCTAACCTGAATCAGCGTCTTTGTTTGATCAAACCGTTAAACCGCTGGAACGATGTTGATCAGTTTGCGTTTCTGGGCGCCCTTGACGACGAATTCGACCACGCCGTCGGCAGTGGCGAACAACGTATGGTCTTTGCCCATGCCAACGTTATCGCCAGCATGAAATTGGGTGCCGCGCTGACGTACAACGATATTGCCGGCAACGACCTTTTCGCCGCCGTAGCGTTTCACGCCCAGTCGTTTCGAGTGCGAGTCGCGTCCGTTACGCGAACTTCCGCCCGCTTTCTTGTGTGCCATGGTTTATCTCCTTAAGCCGAAATGCCGCTGATCTGAATTTCAGTGTAATTTTGACGATGCCCCTGATGCTTCTGATAATGTTTACGTCTACGCATTTTGAAAATGCGGACTTTATCATGGCGTCCGTGGGATATAATAGTCGCAGTTACTTTTGCGCCATTAACCAGCGGTGTGCCGACCTTGATATCGCTACCGTCGGCAAGCATGAACACTTGGTCTAACACAATTTCACTACCAACGTCCGCGGGGATCTGTTCTACTTTAATTTTTTCGCCAGCGACGATGCGATATTGCTTGCCACCGGTTTTTATGACCGCATACATGGTGTATCTCCAGAATTCTTAACTACAGGGAAACATAGGATTGTAAAGAAATCAAAGGAAAAGGTCAAACCATTGTTTCAAACGATCTTGACATAATGCCCCTCGCCTCCCTACTATTGGGTAATTTTTATACAAGTGGTTAGTGATAATGCAGGCAATTCAAGCGTTTTTAGCGGCAGATATGCTGCAGGTCGATGAAGTAATCCGCGCTAGATTGCATTCCGAAGTCATTCTGGTGAGTCAGGTTGCCGAATACATTATCGCCAGCGGCGGCAAGCGCCTGCGGCCGGCGCTGGTATTGCTGGCAGCGGGAGCGCTGGGAT
>JAJYPZ010000158.1 GCA_021794855.1 Pseudomonadota bacterium
TTGCCTTGCGCCATCGCATAAACCTGCCCGTCCGCACCTTTAAGCGGCGCCATCAGCAAGGTGCCCCCTACCAGACTCTTGGCGCTACCCATCGATGACACGGTTACATCCAGCAATTGACCGGCTTGCGCAAACGCCGGCAGAGTCGCTGTGACCATGACAGCGGCGACATTTTTCAATTGCAGCAGCGCAATCGAACTTGCCGATAAATTTACGCCCATATTCAGCAGCATATTGGTGATGCTTTGCACCGTAAAAGGAGTAAGTACCGTCTGGTCGCCGCTTCCGTCCAGACCGACTACCAGACCGTAACCGATCAACTGGTTTTCACGTACGCCCTGGATACTGGCCAGATCCTTAATTCTTTCCGCCTGCGCACTGCCGACCGACAGCACCGCAATCAGCACGACATTCAATAAGAATTTCCATAGATTCATCATGGCCGGATCACTTAAAAAGGCGCAACGCTCAAGAAAAATTTGGTCATCGCCGACATTACCGAAGCTTTGTCTATACGCGTATCCGAGCGATATTCGATTTTCGCATCGGCTACCTGCGTCGATGAAACGATATTGCCGCTGACTATCGTGGCTGGGTCGACAATACCCGAAAAACGGATATATTCGACGCCGGTATCCAGCGACACCTGCTTTTCGCCGCTGACTACCAGATCGCCGTTAGCCTCGACGTCCACTACGGTTACAGCCAGAGTGCTGGTAAAGTTATCCGCCGAACTCAACACATTTGTCGCCGCATTTTTATCGGAAGAAGACGCCGATAGCGACATGCCCTGCACGGTCTTGAACGGCAAGCCGAATACCGTCGGTATACCGGCGGCGACGCTACCCGATTTGCTGCCGGAACTCGATGCGTTTTTGCCGGCAATATTGGTCTCGCTGATAATGATGGTGATAATATCGCCGACGTAATGCGCACGCTTGTCTTCCAGCAAAGGCCGATAGCTGCCAATCTGATAGATTGCTCCGTTATTGGGCGGCGTCGCTGCTTGCGGCGGTTTGGCGGACATCGGCTGCTTCACGATGCTCTCCGGCACGACCGAGCAGCCGGTCAGCAGTAATGCCATTATCGAACCTGTAATTATCCGTTTCATCCCGCGCTCAATTCGTCAACTGATCTGATCCAGACTCTGCATCATCTGATCGGATGTCGTGATTGCCTTGCTGTTGATCTCGTAGGCGCGTTGCGTCTGTATCATATTGACCAGTTCTTCCGCCACATTCACGTTCGAGGTCTCGACGTAACCCTGATTGACGGTACCGGCACCATTCATACCGGGTGTATTGGTACTGGGGCTGCCCGAGGAGGACGTTTCGGCAAAGATATTTCCGCCGTTGCTTTGCAGGCCGGCCGGATTGATAAACGTAGCCAGCTGGATGGAACCGATCTGCACGGCTCCGACGACGCCTTGCTGCGTGATCGAAACGGTGCCGTCGAGTCCGATGGTAACCGTTTGCGCCGTGGCCGGAATGGTAATCGGGGGCTGTACCGCATAGCCGCTGGAATTGACCAGTTGCCCTTGATTGTCGATCTGGAAAGACCCGTCGCGGGTATAACCGGTCGTGCCGTCCGGCATCAATATCTGGAAAAAACCCGCACCCTGAATGGCGACGTCTGTATTATTGCTGGTTTGCTGCAAGTTCCCCTGGGTTTCGATACGTTCTGTCGATACCGGCTGAACTCCGGTACCTATCTGCAGTCCCGAAGGCAATTCGGTCTGCTGCGAAGATTGCGCGCCGGGCTGACGTACGGTCTGATACAGCAAATCCTGGAATACCGCACGCGAAGCTTTAAAACCGTTGGTGCTGACGTTGGCCAAATTGTTGGCAATCACATCCATTTGCGTTTGCTGTGCATCGAGCCCGGTTCTGGCTATCCATAATGAACGTATCATATTTCCTCCGTTAAAATCACATTTCGCACAATCTGCCGGGCAGATCGCGTAACAATTTCCTTCGTTAAACCAGCGTCATGATTTGGCTGGCTTTAGTGTCGTTACTCTGTGCGTTCGTCAATAACTTCATCTGAATTTCAAACTGCCGTCCCAGACTGATCATGTCCACCATGGCGGATACGGCGCTGACATTGCTGCCCTCGATCATCCCCGAGGCTATGGCGACATTCGGATCGACGGGAGCCGGTTTGCCGTCACGGGTCCGAAAAAAGCCGTCGTCGCCGCGAACCAGCGTCGCCCCGGGAGGATTCACCAGTTTGATCTGGCCGAGAATGTTGACGGAAGTCAAAACACCGGTTCTGGGTATGCTCGATACGGTGCCGTCTTGCGCAATCGCAACCTGTTCATCGGGCGGAATCGTGATCGGACCGTCGTCGACACCCATTACGTTGTCGCCGTTCTGCGTTTGCAACAAGCCGTTTTCATTGATCTTCAAACTGCCGTTGCGCGTATAGCCTTGCGTGCCGTTACCCAGATCTATCGCAAGCCAGCCGCTGCCCTGTACTGCCACATCGAGGTTGTTTCCGGTCTGCTCCATCGGTCCGGGAGTAAAATCGCTGCCCACCGTAGAATCCGCTACGAAGGCGCGTGTAGGCAATCCGTCGCCTAAAACCGGCACAGCGCGAAACGTATCGATCTGGGCGCGAAATCCCCCGGTATTGAGATTAGCCAGGTTGTTCGACGTATTGGCCTGCATTTCCAGAATATGTTTCGCTCCCGTCATTGCGGTATAAATCATGCTATCCATGGCTGCTCCTGAATCGATCGTTAACGCAAGTTAATCAAGGTCTGCGTGAGCGCGTCTTCGGTCTTGATCGTCTGCGCGTTAGCCTGATAATTGCGCTGCGCGGTAATCATATTGACCAGTTCGGTCGTCAAGTCGACGTTCGAACTCTCGGTGGCGGAAGATTGCAGCACACCCAGCGATGCAGAACCCGGAGCGCCGATCAAAGGAGGTCCGGAAGCCGCCGTAGCCGCCCACTGATTGTTTCCCATGGACTGCAAACCGTTGGGATCGGTAAAATTCGCCAACACTACCTGGCCCAGCGTCGCGGTTTGTCCGTTGGTATAGCTGCCATTGATTTTGCCGTCGCTGCCGACGCTGAAATTACTCAACTGTCCCGAGGTATAACCATTCTGTTGCAGCGAATTCACGCTGAACGCGGCGCCGTATTGCGTCGTTCCGGCATAATTCAGGCTGACATTCAAAGGCGTGGCGGCGCCTGTGCCGACCGGCATCGATACGGCCATCGGCGAACCCGAGGTCACCGTTCCGCTGGTGGAAAAATTCAGCGTGCCGATCGGCACCGGAGCCGCTGGCGGTGTATAGCCGATCGGCACGCCGTCGGAAGTGGCGTACACATTCCACGATCCGGTACCGGTCGTTACGTAAAAGGTTTGCAGGCTGTGCGAGTTTCCCAGACTGTCGTATACCGATACCGAAGTCGCATTGTTGTAACTGGTCGGATCGTTAATATTGAATGAGTTGACCGGTACGGTGCTGGCGGCATTCAGATTAAGCAAGGCATTGACCGTGCTGGTCATTTTAGGCGGCAGACTGGCCGTATTGATATTCAGGTCAGCCGGAGCGCCGGTAGACAGGGCACCATTTGAATTGGCCGTATATCCGGTCAGCTTGTCGCCGTTCGCATCGACGATGTAGCCGGAATTGTTCAATTGGAACTGCCCGTTACGGGTAAAGCTTACCGAACCGTTATTATCCATGCGGAAAAAACCGCCCCCGTTGATAGCGACATCGAGAGGATTGCTGGTCGCGGTAATATTGCCCTGGGTAAATTGCTGCGCGACATCGGCGACTTTAGTACCGATACCGATCTGCGATGCCCCTGCACCGGAAAGCGAATTGGCATAAACATCGGAAAACTGTATCTGCGATTGTTTGAAACCGACCGTCCCCGAATTCGCCACATTATTGCCGATTACGTCCAGGTCTTGCGACGCGGCAGCCAGACCGCTCAATCCCGATTCGAAGCTCATAGTATTCTCCTGAAATTGTTAGCGATTTAAAATATCTGCGCCACGCTGGACAGACTGACCGGGCCTATGCCTGCGACTTCCAGCTGAGCGCCCTGCGGCGAATTGGCGACACTGGTGACGGCTCCATAAGACAGCGGCTGGGCGGTTACCGGCTGACCGGCTTTGGTCGCGGCGATCTGGAAGCTATAAGTTCCGTTAGCGGCTTTCGCGCCTCCCGTAGTGGTGCCATCCCATTGCAACGGCAACACGCCGGCCGGTTGCGCACCGACGTTGTAACTGTCCACCGGCTGTCCGCTGGCATTCAGCACCGTAACCGTTACATTATCGGCAGCGCTCGACAGATTCGCG
>JAJYPZ010000159.1 GCA_021794855.1 Pseudomonadota bacterium
GTTGGATCGCGACTTGGACCAAAACTTGGACCAAAATCGAGAAATGGCTGGAAAGTGGTGCGCCCGACTGGATTCGAACCAGTGACCCTTGGCTTCGGAAACCAATACTCTATCCATCTGAGCTACGGGCGCGCCTGAGGTCGTCAGGATAACGATTTTCTGGTCCAGCGTCTATATCCAATCGTGAATAGGGGCTTTTGTATTTGATTATTTGGAGTTATGATTGCGCAACTGTTCGGGTTTGCCACTGTTTATAATGAGGATATAGCGATGAGCGATGATCACATTGAAATGACTGAAACGACACGTTTGCAGTTTGTCCTGGCGTTAGCGGGCGGTTTGTTCGCTCCGTTGATTGCTATTGTCTTGATTATTCTTTACGTGGTTAATATCGAAACGCATCACGCGAATGAAGTGCCCGCCGGTCAGGCTACTATTGCCGTAACAGGTGTGGCGCAAGGCGGACAAACGGGCGATTAACGGATTGGAGGCCGGGTCCGCGCGAATCGCCTCGAGGCTTGGACGGTTTATAAGGCAAGACCGGATCCGGTCTGTATGTCTGGTCGCGAAAGGAGTGGTCGAATGCCGTATGGTTGCGTAGCGATCTTGATCGGCTATGCGGCATGCGGATCTAAAAATCCTGAATTATTTTTATTGTGATTAATTCGCTGAAGGTTCGTTGGCGCTTTTCCTGTTGCGGTCGGGTTGCGCAATGGGATGGCCGATTGTTAATGTTACGGAAAGCCATCTGTATTTGATCTGTAATGAAGGCTTTTGCAATTGAATATTTGACGCTATAATTGAAAAATCTGCCGATTTGCAACTTTCTCTAGTTAAGGATGTACCGATGAGCGACGATCACATTAAAATGACAAAAACGACCCCAATGCAATTCACCGTAGCGCTTTTGGGCGGTTTGTTTGCTCCGTTAATAGTCATATTTTTAATAATTATGCTGCTGGTTAAAATTCATGACAGTCACGCTCAGGAAAGGCCGCTTGCAATGGACAGCGCTGCGGTCGATGCTCGGATTGCGCCGGTCGGACACCTGAACATCGTCGATGCAAATGCGGTTCATGTCGATATGACCGGCGAACAGGTATTCAATGCGGTATGTACGGCCTGCCATACGCCTGGCGCGCTCGGTGCGCCGAAATTCGGCAACAAGGCGATGTGGGCACCGCGTATCGCTCAAGGTTATCAAACGCTGATCAGCCATGCCTTGTCCGGTATTCGGAGTATGCCTCCGCGTGGCGGAAACCCCGATCTGACCAATCTGGAAATCGCTCGTGCGGTGGCGTATATGGCTGATGCGGGCGGCGCCAAATTTACTCCACCTGCCGCTGCGCCTGCAACGCCTGCCGCCGCAGGAGCTCCAGCCGCTGCTGGTTCTGCTCCGGCTGCTGGTTCTGCCCAGGCTCCGGCAAAGAAATAGTTCTGTAGAAAGGCCGGTTTCGGGTTGGGCAATATCCAGCCCGGGGCAAAAAAACAGCGCTCCCGGATAATCCGCCGAGCGCTGTTTTTACGCGCCGGTCATAAATCGCGTAACCCTACTCGAGCCGCACGCGCGCAGAGCAATTCATAGTTGATGGTACCGGCTGATTCGGCAATGAGCTCGACCGGCAGATCTTTCCCCCAGAGGATGACTTGGCTGCCTACGCCTGCTGCCGGCAATTCAGTCAGGTCGGCAAACAGCATGTCCATCGATACCCGGCCTACTATGCGGGTGCGCTGTCCGTCGACCAGAATGGGCGTGCCGGTCGCAGCATGTCTCGGATAGCCATCGGCGTAGCCGCAGGCTACAACCCCGATACGGCTAGGTTTGTCCGCGACCCAGAGCCGTCCATAACCTAAAGGCATACCGCGGGCCAATGTCTGCGTGGCGATAATCCGGCTGTGCAGGGTCATGGCCGGCAATAAGCCCAAGCCGGCTGCGGTTTGATCGGGAAAAGGCGTGGCGCCGTACAGTGCAATTCCCGGGCGTACCCATTGTCCTTGACTCGCAGGATAACGGAACAAAGCGGCGGAATTGGCAAGACTGGCCGGGTAGGGCAATCCGTTAAAGCAGGATTGTATCGTTTCAAGCTGTCCGGAGATGCCATGATCGTCATCTGCGGTTGCAAAATGACTCATTAGCGTAATATCGCGAAGCATAGGCATCGCCTTTAAATCGGCTAAAGCCGGCTTAAAGTCTTGTGGCGTGAAGCCGAGCCGGTTCATGCCGCTGTTGAGCTTGAGGAAGACAGGTACGGGTTCTGCAAGTTTTGCTGTCCGTAACAGGTTAATCTGTTCGCGGTTATGTATAACTATGCTGAGTTTATAAGCTGAGCAAAGTGCTATTTCTTCGGCATCGAATATGCCTTCCAGTAATAATACCGGTTTATTGCATCCGCAATCCCGTAACGCAACGGCTTCGTCCAGGCTGGCGACGGCAAAGCCGTCAGCTTCCGCCAGCGCGGCGGCCGTTACTTTTATATCGTGACCGTAGCCGTTAGCCTTGACCACGGCCATAACCCGCGCATCGCCGGCGTGTTTGCGTGCGATGGACAAATTATGGCGTAATGCCGCTGGGTCGATGTGGGCGTATGTCGGTCGGGTCATAACTTAAACCAAGCCGGTCTCAATAATTGCCGGTATTGCCGCTGGCATAATTTTCGAAACGCGTATGCTCGCCCAGAAAGGTCAGACGCACCATGCCGATAGGGCCGTTACGCTGTTTGCCGATGATGATTTCCGCGCTGCCTTTATCCTGACTGTCGGGGTTATACACTTCGTCGCGATAAATAAACAGGATTACGTCGGCATCCTGCTCGATAGCGCCCGATTCGCGCAGATCGGACATGACCGGACGTTTGTTGGGCCGCTGCTCCAGTGATCGGTTCAACTGGGACAGCGCAACGATGGGCACTTGCAGTTCCTTGGCGAGCGATTTGAGCGAGCGGGAGATTTCGGAAATCTCGGTGGCGCGGTTCTCGCCGCTGGTAACGCTGGACATGAGCTGGAGATAGTCGATGATAATCAGCCCCAGCTTGCCGCACTGACGATGCAGGCGACGCGACCGGGCGCGCAATTCCAGCGCATTCAGGGCCGGGGTCTCATCGATGAAAATGGGCGCATCGTTAAGTTTGCCGACAGCATACGTCAGTTTTTGCCAGTCGTCGTCCTGTAACTGACCGGTACGGACTTTATGCTGGTCGAGCCGGCCGATCGAGCCCAGCATCCGCATGACTAGTTGCGCGCCGCCCATTTCCATGGAAAATATTGCTACCGGCAAACCGCTGTCGATAGCGATATTTTCGCCCATATTGATGGAAAATGCGGTTTTTCCCATGGAAGGACGACCGGCGACGATAATGAGGTCGCCTGGCTGCAGGCCCGCAGTTTTTTGATCCAGGTCGGCAAAGCCGGTGGGTATGCCGGTAATGTCGCTGGGATTGGCGCGGCTGAATAGTTCGTCTATGCGCTCCACGACCTGGGTGAGCAAGGGTTTTATTTCGAGAAAACCTTGCTGGCTGCGGGCGCCTGCTTCGGCGATATCGAATACTTTCTTTTCTGCCTGGTCGAGCAGATCATTGGCCGAACGGCCTGCCGGATTGTAAGCGGATTCGGTAATGTCGGTGCCGACTTCGACCAGTTTGCGCATGATCGCGCGTTCGCGTACGATTTCGGCATAACGGCGGATATTGGCGGATGAAGGCGTATTTTGGGCTAATGCCACCAGATACGGCAAACCGCCGGCATTGCCCAGTTCGCCCAGATTTTCGAGCGACTCGCCGATGGTGACGACGTCTGCGGGCTTGCCCATCTCTATGAGTTTGGTAATGCTCTGATAGATGAGTTTATGATCGTGCCGGTAAAAATCATTCCGGTTGATCACGTCGGCGATCCGGTCCCAGGCGTTGTTTTCCAGCAAAAGGCCTCCGAGTACCGATTGTTCGGCTTCTACGGAATGCGGCGGCAATTTCATTGCAACGAGTTGTGGATCGGTACTGGGTGTAAATTTAGCCATCAGGAAGTGTCGAATAAAAATTAACGCGATAATTTGTTATGATAGCTCAGATTTGACACTAAATATCATCCTGGATACAGGCGTATTACGACCACGGAAGTTGCACGCTAACGATTGGATGGGAGAATGAGCCGTGTCAGCGTGATCGGCAGCAAAGTTAAGCCGGAATGACTTTTGCGGAAGTATTGTTTGCCGGCAGCACATATGATGGTGGGTTCAGACGGAGAAATGCGATGCTGCAAATTGATTCCCGCGAAT
>JAJYPZ010000160.1 GCA_021794855.1 Pseudomonadota bacterium
GCAATACCGCCATGCCCAGCGTCACCGAATGCAGGATAGGAAAAGCAAGATACGTCCCGATCAGCCATAGCGAACCGATTGCCAGCAATGCCAGCAATTGTCCTGACAGGGCAATTATTACGGGTATCCGGCCTGAAAAAGACAATCTCCTCAATCCGGCAAAATTAATCTTTTTCAAAACGCCATTTACCGATGAGCAGAATTATGGGGAAAGCAGATGCGGCCTGTTTAGCGCAATATTACCGCGCGAATCCGGTAAAGCAAAATATAACTATAACAAGGCAATGAATACGAGCGCTATCGAAATGAATTTCCCTCGAGGGAAACGTTATTTTAATCAGACGAGTAAAGCTCGGGCGGTTTCTTCGCGTAATTTTTTGGTTTTGCCCGCACGCGACGGCAAATGGCATAAACCGCACGCATAATGATGGTTCAAATCGAAACGATCGATGACAAATCGGCCGCGGCAATGGGTACATACAGCCGTTGTCAGCATATTGCTTTCGATAAAGCGGACCAGGGTCCAGGCGCGGGTCAGAGACAATACGGCTTCATCGTCTCCAGAGATTTCCATCTGCTCGAGATACAGCTGATATGCTTTCATAATCGCCTGTATGCCCTGTATCCCGGCATGCTGGACCAGATATTTATAAATATTGAGAAACAGCGAGGCATGGATATTGGGTTGCCAGGTCAAGAACCAGTCGGTCGAAAACGGCAGCATGCCTTTAGGCGGCGAAACATGTTTCAGCTCTTTATATAATTTCAGCAGACGCTCTCTCGACAGAGAGGTTTCGGATTCCAGCAATTGCAGTCTGGCACCGAGCCCGATCATTTCTATCGCCAACTGAATTTCCTGAGCTTCGCTCGCTACGCTGAGTTTTGCCATCTCATGCTCTCCCCTGTGAATTGTTACTGATTATCAAGCGGCTTCTGCTACGGCCTGCCCGGCCATTAATATGGCCGCATGAGATTGCGCCAGGAGACGATCCTTGCTGTAGCTGGTCAGCATGCCCAGGATCGCTCCGTCATCGAAACGAAACCGCGCAAGCATCATGTTCGAACTCGCAAGCTTAAGCAGTTGAGAATTGCTTAAGCCTTCGAGCAATTCGGCGATTTGCGCGTCCACGCCCAAACGGAAAATAGCGGTTGCTTTATCTGCCCGTATCATTTGTTGCGCCAGCATAAGATAGTTAAGGTTGGCATCGCGAATTTCGGCCAGGATATCATTTGTAGTCATTTTTATTCTCCTTATAACGCTATTGAACAGTCGGGTAACGACTTGGTTAGCATAATGAGGCGATGGGAGATTTGAGAAAATAGGTGACGTGCTGTTTTTTGTGTACGCAATCAAGGCGTAAAAATGACGCGTCCGTCTTACAGACGAACGAAATTTGCCCAAAGTATCGAGCATAAAGATATGGCACTTATTTCAAACTCAGTAAAACTACGGCCTGCAGACGCAAACCGTAAAATCGCCGGAAAAAGCCGTGTAAGATTACCGATGCTCGCAAACATTGAAGCAGCCGGAAATCCACTGTCAGGATTTTTCAAGATCTCTACAATTTACTTTATCGGCCCGCTTTAGCAAAACTTTAGGGATTTTTATTAAAATATTTGATTTTTTTGTAAAAAAACCATAACCGAATGATTTAATTAATTTTTTTATTTGAAATAAATTTATATAAATCATTAACGGCCGATTCAGTCAAAACTTTAGACCCGGCTCTCAAATATCGATCGCGCATAATTTCAGCTGGTGCGTATCGCTTCTACGACGTTAGGCAAGCGGCGAAGCCGTTCCAGAATGCGCGCGAGATGGTCCTCACCGGTGCCGTGCACCTGAAAAAGCATGATCGCCATATCGCCTTTTGATTCGGTGTTGACCCGAACCACCGAGATTTTTTCTTTTGCCAGGATATCGGACACGTCGCGCAGCAAACCGTGCCGGTCAAACGCCTGCACCCTGATTTCGCTGCTGCCCGCTTCTTCATCGATGTCCCAGCGCGCAGCAAGCAAACGTTGCTTGCGTTCTTCGCCGAGACGCGATACGTTGGCGCAATCGTAGCGATGGATCGTAATACCGCGCCCCTGAGTCGCGTATCCCACGATCCCGGCAGGCGGAGACGGGTGACAGCATCTCGCCATCGTGACAGGCAAGTCGCTTACGCCTTCGATGAGTATACGACGATCTTCGCCGGGTTTTCTGTTACGCAACACCCGCCTGGGCGAGGAGATAATGTCGGGTTGCGGCATGAGCGACTGAATGGCCGCCATTAACTGATGACTGCTGATATCGCCGCGACCGATCGCCGCGAGAAACTCGTCGCCTTTCGCCGAGCCAAGTTTGACAGAGAGCTTGTCTACGCTGATATCGGAACCGCCGGACCTCCGCAGCTCACGATCCAGCATTTCCCGCCCTGCCGCTACATTTTCGTCAAAATGCTCATATCGAAACCAGTGCCTGACCTTGGCGCGCGCCCGCGAAGTCGCCAGATATCCTAACGAGGGATTGAGCCAATCACGGCTTGGCGCACCCTGTTTGGCAGTCAGTATTTCTACTCTCTGGCCGTTTTTCAGCGGTGTGTTGAGAGGGACGATAACGCCGTCGACTTTGGCACCGCGACAACGATGCCCTAGATCGCTGTGCACATGATAGGCAAAATCCACCGGACTGGCTCCGGCTTCAAGATCGATGACCCGACCTTGTGGCGTCAATACATAAATCCGGTCCTGAAACAATTCGTTCTTGAATAATTCCGCCAGCTCACGACCGTCCGCAACCTCATCTTTCCATTTCAGTATCTGCCGCAACCATGCGATTTTATGGTTTATTTCGTCGCCGGAAACCGTACCTTCCTTGTAACGCCAATGCGCAGCCATACCCAGTTCGGCATGCCTATGCATGTCGAACGTACGAATTTGCACTTCCAGCGCTTTATTTTCCGGCCCGATAACGCCGGTATGCAGGGAACGATAATCGTTACTTTTCGGTTGCGCAATATAATCGTCGAATTCGCCCGCGATCGGCTGCCAGAGATGATGTATCAGCCCCAGCACGGCGTAACAGTCTTTTACTTCCCGCACCAGTATGCGAATTGCACGAATATCGTACAGTTGCTCGAAAGCCAGATGTTTGCGGTTCATTTTATTGATGATGCTGACGATATGCTTCGGTCTTCCGCTCACTTCCGCCGAAATGGCGGCGGCAGTCAGTTCGGCCTGCAGCTTAGTCACTACCTGAGCGATATAGCGTTCGCGATCCAGCCGTTTTTCGTCGAGCAATCGGGCAATGCGCTGATAATTGGCCGGCTCGAGTATCCGGTACGCTAAATCCTCCATTTCCCACTTGATCTGCCATATGCCCAAACGATTAGCCAGCGGCGCGAACAGCGCCTGCACTTCGCGCGCAATCCGCACTCGCTCCGTCTCATCCGTGCCTTGGATCGACATGCGCAACGCATAAGCGCGCTCGACCAGCTTGATCAGCACTACGCGTATGTCCTCGACCATCGCCAGCAGCATCTGCCGCAGATTTTCGATCTGGCTATGTCCGTCGCGACGACCGGTATCCGTGCCGGCAATCAAATCGCCTATTTTTTCGAGTTTGGCAACCTCGGCAACCAAACGCAATACCTCGGCCCGTACCGGCGTTTTTTGGTCGACCGGCGCATTGAGCAACAACGCCGCCGCGATGCTTTCGCCGTCCATCTGCAGATCGGCCGCCAGCAAAGCCATTCCGGCAGCACATTGCCAGCGTGCGCCAGCCTCGGTCGTCCCGGCGTCGGGCAAGGTCTGCAACCACTGCGCGGCGTCTTCGATCAGGCGTTTTCCGGCGACATCCATCTCTCGCGTTAATCGCTGCAACAAGTTCGCCCAGTCCGCCTGGGTCGTAATTTTCGTTTCCGTATGTATCGTAACCATTATTTATCCAAAACTGCGTCTACATACCGGTCCTGCCAGTAGGAACGCTGCATTTCCCGCCATGCGCTGATTTGCGGCGCGTAACCGGGAGTAAAACGGACCTCCACTCTGCCGTCCTCATCCGAACGCCACAAGCCGCTCCCGGCAGCCCTGTATCGCGCTACCACATCGCTGCGCGGATGGCCGAAGCGATTACGGTAACCGACCGGGAATATCGTCCAGCGCGGATGTACGGCTGCGATGAATGCCGGCGTCGATGATGTCGCGCTGCCGTGATGCGGCGCAACGAGCAATAAAGCAGGCAGTGCCGGGGCCTCCGTCGCCAATATCTGCGCTTCGTC
>JAJYPZ010000161.1 GCA_021794855.1 Pseudomonadota bacterium
CAGACAAACGGCCCTGATACATTTCCGGATACGGAACACCTACCCCTGCATGAATATATATGAATATAATTCATACAATTCAGCAAAACAATTCGTTTGCATCATAGTGGATATTACCGCAAGATGCACGCTGGCTATGCCATCTAAAATCCCCCTGGAGCAATCAATGACCACTATACATAGTTTAGGCTTTCCTCGTATCGGCAAGCATCGCGAACTGAAATTCGCACTGGAAAAATTCTGGCACGGAGAAATCGACGTCGCCGCACTCGAAAGCCAAGGCCGCGAACTTCGCGCCGAGCACTGGCAGATTCAGAAAAAAGCCGGGCTGGATTTCGTCAGCGCAGGCGATTTCGCCTACTACGATCAAATGCTCAACCACATCCAGTTGCTGGGCTGCGAACCCGCCCGGTTCCAGTTCGACGCAAAGACGTCCGAACTGGATCGCTATTTCACCCTCGCCCGCGGTGTGGCCAACGAAACCTCCGCCTGCTGCGGCGGCAACGGACAGGGCCATGCCGAACACGGCAGCTGGGCGCTGGAAATGACCAAATGGTTCGATACCAACTATCATTATCTGGTCCCGGAATTTACCGCCGAAACGCAATTCAGGCTTAATTCCGAACGTTTGTTCGACCAGGTGCGCGAAGCGCAGGGGCTCGGCCATCAAGTTAAGGCCAGCCTGATCGGCCCACTGACTTTTCTCTATCTCGGCAAGGAAAAAACCGCCGGTTTAAATCGTCTTAGCCTGCTCGACAAACTGGTTCCGGTTTATGCGGAAATCCTGCGCAAACTGAAAGGCCTGGGCGTCGAGTGGGTACAAATCGACGAACCCATCCTTAGCCTGGATCTGGATGCCGCCTGGAAAGCCGCCTTCGAACCGGCCTACCGCCAGCTGGCTGCCGTCGGCGTCAAATTGTTGCTGGCCACCTATTTCGGCGGCCTGGAAGACAATCTGGACGTAGCGTGCAAATTGCCGGTCGCCGGCCTGCACATCGACGCTGTACGCGCTCCCGAGCAAATTCAGACCGTCATCGGTCATCTGGCGCCGCAGCAGGTTCTATCCCTGGGTTTGATAGACGGTCGCAATATCTGGCGCACCGATCTGGATCAAGCGCTGGCGCTGGCTGAAAACGTACGCGCCAAACTGGGCGATCGCCTGTGGCTTGCGCCGTCGTGCTCCTTGCAGCATGTCCCGGTCGATTTGACCACCGAAACCGCCATGGACGCGGAATTACGCTCCTGGCTCGCTTACGCCGTGCAAAAACTGGACGAACTGGGCGCACTCAAAATCGCCATGGAGCAAGGCCCTGCAGCAGCCGAAGCGGCATTCGCCGCCTCGCGCAGCGCCGCTACGACGCGCCGCAACAGCCCGCGCGTGCATAATCCGGCCGTCGCCCAACGCATCGCCAGCCTGTCCGGCGACGCCGATCAGCGTCATTCCAGCTTTAAAGTCCGGCAAGACGTGCAACGCAAGCGCTTCAAATTGCCCGCTTTCCCCACCACGACCATCGGTTCGTTCCCGCAGACTAAAGCGATACGCGCCGCCCGAGCTGCCTACAAGCGCCGCGAGCTGAGCGCAGCTGACTACACCAAGGCGATGCAGGAAGAAATCCGCTTCGCCGTCGACAAGCAGATCGAACTGGGTCTGGACGTGCTGGTGCATGGCGAAGCCGAGCGTAACGACATGGTGGAGTATTTCGGCGAGCAGCTTGCCGGTTTCGCCTTCAGCCAGAACGGCTGGGTGCAAAGCTACGGTTCGCGCTGCGTAAAACCGCCTATCATATTCGGCGACGTTTCGCGCCCCCACGCCATGACGGTCGAATGGAGCAGCTACGCGCAAAGCCTGACCAGCCTGCCCATGAAAGGCATGCTGACCGGTCCGGTGACGATACTGCAATGGTCTTTCGTACGCAACGACCAGCCGCGCAGCGAGACCACGTTGCAAATCGCCCTGGCGATCCGCGACGAAGTGGTAGACCTCGAAAAAGCCCATATCGGCATCATCCAGATCGACGAACCGGCGATCCGCGAAGGCCTGCCCTTGCGCCGCAAAGACTGGGCGCACTACCTCGACTGGGCCGGACGCGCATTTCGTATTTCGGCGTCAGGCGTCAGCGACGAAACCCAGATCCACACGCACATGTGCTATTCGGAATTCAACGACATCCTGCCGGCGATTGCCGCGCTGGACGCCGACGTGATCACCATAGAAACCTCGCGCTCGGACATGGAATTACTGCGCGGATTCGGCCAGTTCAATTACCCGAACGAAATCGGACCCGGCGTCTACGACATCCATAGCCCTAACGTACCGTCGATAGACGATATGGCGCGCTTGCTGAAAAAAGCCAGCGAAGTCATCCCGGCGGAGCATCTCTGGGTCAATCCGGACTGCGGCCTCAAAACCCGCGGCTGGCCTGAAACGGAAACCGCGCTGGCGAATATGGTAGCGGCAGCGAAAGCCTTGCGGGTAGCCGTAGCGAATTAAGACGCTCAGACAGACAGTTTGACTGCGCCGCACCCGCGATGCCGTCAAACTGCAGCATGAATGTTATCCAAGACCAAGGGCGCGAGCAATCGCGCCCTTGGTCTTAAATCTTTTGGCGGACAACCCGCTTTTCAGATATATCATTTCAATTATAAACAATTGAAATATCCTGCATACCATGTGACAATAGCGCCTGACCCATCCCCAGGAACTCACATGAATATGTTGCACAGACTCATCTGGCTGATAGTTATAGCCCTGCTTTCCAACCAGGGCCTGGCGGACAATTACAGCAGCAAGCCCTACGACAGCCGCCACTACCAAAGCAGCAGCAACTCTGCCGGTAACGGCGCAGCCCTCAACCATAATCACCAGAATTGGTTCTACAACAAGCAGGCCGCTCTTGCAAAAGATCCGAATTTCGATCCGAACCGGCCCGGTTACAGCACGAGTTACCATTCGGACATCAAATACGACAGAACCTACGACAAGGAATCGCGTTTGCGCGATTCGGAGAACGATCCGAAACTCGGCAAAGCCGATCGCGGATGGATCAGGCAGGAAATCAACCGGGTCGATCATAACCGCAGTCTGGGCATAAGGTCGAAGGATAACGTACGCAATCCGCCCGGCAAAGATCTGGCGCACCAGCGCGGCCGGGAAAACGGAAAAGGATATGGCCTGAACTACGCCAACCTGCAAAATCACGACCTGCACATGCTGCAGCACACCGGCAAACTCGACGGCAATTACATAAGAGACAAGAACGATCCGGATCTGGGCGGCGATCATTTCGGCGTATTGAACAAGGAACGCGTACCGCCTGCCTATCAGGCTGCCATAGGAAATTCTACTCGACACTGGGATGCGGCCCATCGGTCTGCCGCCCGAAACGCATCAAGATGAATAACAAAGCTTAACGTTGACGGACCTGCATCACGCCGCATTATTGATGCCAGATCATACCGATTAAGCATCCGCAATCCATGCATGAATATGCGCCGTACATTTAATTGCAACATAAATAGGATAAAAATATCCGGGCGAAAACAATTGTGCCTGACAATATCCATCGAACTGGAGATCAACATGGATTTTAAATTCGTGCTTCAGCAATATCCTCGTTATCGCGATGTCGGTCCGAAGCAACTGGCGGCAGTAATGAAATTAACCGCAGACCAGCGATACGAACACTTTATCAAGGAAATCTGCCGTCAAGAACAGGTTTGCGGTCTTTGCATGCGCGACCATTGGGCGATGACGAGATTGCACGACGGCAACCACGCCTTTCTTTTCTGGCCCGCAGCGCAATACGCAAAAAGTTACTTGTGGCCCGACGCAAATCAAATCCATGAACTCGGCGGGGATCCGGAGCATTATGATTACGATGCGCAATACGACGAATATACACGCAAGGAATTAGCGGGGTTTGTGCCTCGGTTTATCGAACTGGGCGAGTTTATGGAAATATTGCTGCCCCAATTAAAACAAAACAATATACTCCCCGGCGTCTTTTTTACCCCATTCGAGAACGGCATAATCCCCGCTGTCGACGAGCTCGCACAAAGAGTAGATGAGCATTATATGGAATGGTATAGCGACGAGCCGAAACCCGGTTCTTGGGAAACCAAACGATTCAATGCCTGGTGCAGAAAAGTCGAGCCCAAGGACTCTAGCCTGCACCCGGACGACAATTAATCCCGATGTCAGGCGCGGTTACCAGCCGCTGAAATGCACAGCAGGAAT
>JAJYPZ010000162.1 GCA_021794855.1 Pseudomonadota bacterium
CGCAGGGATATTCAATACGCGTAGCATTAATTCGACATCGAAATCGATGAGCAAAGTCCCCTGATACATCAAGGCATCGCCGTCAAAGGCACCACCGGTTCCGCCAATTTTGCGGCCATCGACTTCCAGGTCGTTGCGCGGACGAAATTGCGCGGCGATACCTAATTGCGATATCCCGCCGGCGACAGCCACGCAAATGCGCTGTGCGATAGCGGTCATATCGGCAGTACCGAGATCACGCTTGTGCAAATACAATTCCCAGCCTAATTGCCGGTTATCGCAATACAGCGCGCCACCTCCGGTAATGCGTCTTTGCACGGTAATCCCGTTATCCCGGCAGTAATCCAAATTCAGTTCCTGCGCGGCGCTTTGATGAAATCCCAGCAGCGCAGAAGGCTGAAAGCCGAGAAAGCGTAATGTGCTAGGGGTGACGTTTTGCTGGCGACCTGTCAGCAAGGCCTGATTCAAGGCGATATTTTCCGCCGCGGGGCGATCTCCGGTATCCAGCATGCGCCAGACGGGCTTGCGGTGCTCCATTTAACTGCAGCATCCGCCGACGGTTTCCGGCGCTCCGCTGGTCACGACCTTGATCCCCGCCAGCGCGCCGCTGCCAAAACTGGAGCGTTTGGTGCGCTCATGCGCAATCACGCGTTCGATATCAACCTCCAGACCGGATTGGTCTGTTTCGATGGCCATCACTTCATCTCCTATCGCGATGGAACAGCACGCCGGCGTCACTCGGACATCCCGTTCCAGACGTACCGCCAGCTCAACCATGCCGTCGGATGGATGCGCCACACCGTTCAATCCGGCCATCACGGCATAACTGTCGATTTCCATTTTGACACGACCTGGCGGCCTGGCACACCCGAGCAGCAAAGGCAAATCGGGTAAAGCCGTACGCGCATCCATAAAAAAACGGCCTACTTCGCTGCTGTTCGGGGTGACGAACGGGCGGTTTTCAGGCGCATAAAACGGCATGACCACGACTAGCACGACTGCTTGCGGCGTATGCCGCCGAATCATTTCCAGCGCATTCCATTCGCCGAGCAAATTGCCGTAATGCAAACCTATGACTATGTGAGGCACCACTTTGAGCTGGGTCGACACCAGATATTCCAGTGTTTTTTCAAAATCGTCCACTGTGCGCCGCAGATGATAAACCTGCGTAATGGTATCCTGCGAGCCGATGACATCCATCATCGCGGCGTCAATACCGCTGTCTTCCATACGCCGCGCTATGTCCATATCGACCAGCGCCGTATGCATGGCGATTTTAAAATTTGGGAAGGTATCCTTGATACGCCTGATAGTCGAATAATAATCGTTGTATTCCACTTCGTTACGGTGGTTCGATCCGCCGGTGAGCAACATCCCTTGCGCTCCACCGTTAATCTGTTCGTTAACCGTACGCCATAAATCTTCTGGAGTTCGTGCCGCTATCATGGGTTCGAGTATCTTGGCTTTGCAATGGTCGCACTGCAACTTGCAGTCGCCGCCAGTGATGGAAATAGCGGGCCATGCGCTTTTTCCGCAGCCGCTAATTTCGGAAGTAGCAAAGGCTTTAAAGGTAGGCGTATAAAAATTCACACGACCAATCTGGTTGCCTGCGACACCGGCAAACTGTTTTTGCATGGCCCCCACGAGAGTGGCATCCAGATTGATTCCTTCCAGCGCTTCTACGCGCTCAACGATTTCCAGCCAATTACTCATACTTCGCCTTAATCCCTGACTTCAGCAGGGGCTTGCATCCTCAAAAAACAATAGGGGCGATAATTCATCACCCCCATGCCTGCTTCTCAACCCCTAGGCCGCAAAATAATTGCGCAATTTTATCGCCCCGCGGGTACGATCACGACTTACGCAATTCGATCTCGCTGGCCTGGTTGCGTGCCAATATTAACGATTTAGCAACCGCCAAATCCGTCTGCGTTCATTTTAGCTTCAAATCCGGTGGCAACTGCTGCACCGGTAACCAGGCTACCGGATTCGCCGTCCCAGTTGGTTGGCTTCATCTTTACCAGCCAGCCGCTACCGTACGGATCGTGATTAATGGTACCTGGTTTGGCGGCAACATCAGCATTGGTCGACAATATTTCGCCGGTCACAGGCGCTTTGACAGGTCCTACCCATTTGCCGGATTCCACTGTGCATACCGATTTGTTCTGCTCGATCTCTTTGCCCGCTTTTTTGGGTGTGTAAGACACAATTTCGCCAGCCAGGGAACAAGCATAGCCCGTCATACCGATGGTGAGCGTGCCGTCGGCTTCGCGACGTGCCCATACGTTATTGTCGACGTTATAATAAAGATCGTCCGGAAGGTTGCAACCACGTACTGTCGCCATACTTATTTCTCCTCAAATTAATTACAAAAATAACTGCAAATCGGCTAATAATCTTATTTCAAAAAAACAGGGACTTGTCGCAAGCCAGAATCAGATCGGCCATTTTGCCTGCGTTCGCAATTTCGTCCACTTCCTCGATGATATCGGATTCACTCAGCTTATAGCCTGGCATGGCTGGCTTGCACAAGTATAATCTTACCCCAGCTGATTTCGCATCACGCATAAATTCTATAATTGTTTTACCGCCTTGCATGGCAGTCAGATTTTCGGCCACACCTGCCTGCCCTAGCTTAACGCCTTCCATGGTGAGAAATATGCTGACTTCAGCATCCATGGAAGCCAGGATCGCACTGATATAAAAAGGAGTAGCGCAACGATGCGGTGTAGAAGGCCCACTGCTCATTACGATTACTACCGATTTTTCTTCGTTGTCCAGGTAATGTTCGTCTGACATTATCGCGCACCTCGTTCGCAATGTATATCTTCCTTGCGGGCGCGTTCGCAATAGCCCGTCTGAGCCTCATCGCCAGTAATCATACCGGCCAACGCTTCTTCAGGACTGCCTGTAGGGCGTACTCTAGCAATCCAAGCCTCATACGGTTCGATATTCAGCAGGTTTGGATCTTCCAGCACACTATGATTGGCTTCTTCAATCGTGCAATCAAATACGTTGGGAACCGGTCCGGCCCATTTTCCGCTTTCTATGGTGGCAACCGGTTTACCTACGGGACGCAGTGTGCCAGGCCTGCGCACGCGTACATGCAATATCTTCCCGGCTACCGTCTGTGAAATATCGGTCATTCCGACTGTCAGGCTGCCGTCTTCTTCCCGCCGCGCCCAAATCTGGTATTGATCATCATAGTAAAGTTCTGATCGAAACTCGCAGCCATTACAATCCATAGCATCATGCACTCAGGCTAGTTAATGAATATAGCTGGATCGGTCAGGCTGAACCGAGCGCATAGTAGCGATCATTCAGCCACCCACCCTTAAACTACGCCTTTATCGTGCAGAAAATCCAGAGAGTCACTTACGTTTTCATGCACACCCAGCTTGCGTGCGGACAAACCCATTGCCAAGCCTAGCAGTTGCGTAAAATACAATATCTTGACGTTGGTTTTAATACCGAATTCCGTCTCGGCCCGGACCTGATGCATTTCCAGACCGGAATGGCAGGTCGGACACTCAGTCGCAATGACTTCCGCGCCTGCATCTTCTGCGGCCTGGATAATGTTCAATACCAGTTGTGTCGAGGTATCGGCATCGGATAAAGTATGCGCACCACCGCAACAAGCTGTCTTCAATGGGAAATCAACATTCACCGCCCCTGCCGCGGCCAGCAGATCATCCATAAAATGCGGCTTGTAGCTGGATTCACTGCCTTGACCCTGATCTTTCTCAGGAAATATCTGGCGTGGTCGCGTGTACATACAACCGTAATAATTGGCGATCTTGATGCCGTTCAGGCTCTTCGATATCTTTTGTTTAATGCCATCTGTGCCGAGATCTTCCATCAGCCATTCCAGCAAATGGATAGTACGCACATCGCCTTTGTATACAGGGTCATCCGATTTTTTAGCGAGATCCTGCAAGGTGTTCAAGGAGTCTTTAGAAGTAGCGAGTTCATACTCTGCTTTCTTCAGATTGTGGTAGCAACCATTGCAGGGGGCCATGACCGTGTCATAGCCCATCTGCTCGCCTGCTATTGCCATAACACGTGCCGACATATAGGTCTGCAGCATGGGATGGATGTTTTTAACTTCCATGGCACCGCAGCAATTCCAGTCGTGCACGGTTTCCATTTCCAGGCCCAGGCTCTTGACCAACGCACGGGTAGACCGGTCATAGGGACCGCCGGAACCTTCCAGTGCGCATCCCGGGTA
>JAJYPZ010000163.1 GCA_021794855.1 Pseudomonadota bacterium
AGACACGACCGGACATTACCCTGACTGTGGTAGGCGATGGCATTGACCGAGCGCGCTGGATGGAAAAAGCCAGGGAACTCGGCATTGCAGAAGCCATCGATTGGCGCGGTTGGCTGTCGAAACTGGCGGTACTCGATTTGTATGCTAAATTCGATGTGCTGTTTTATCCCAGCTTGCGTGATTCGGGTGGCTTTGTCGTGCTTGAAGCCTTGCAATGCGGATTGCCGGTGGTGGCTTTCCGTTTGGGCGGCCCGGGTGTAGTCGTGAATGAAAGTTGCGGGGCCGCTGTTGTGGCAAGTGCCGATGTGGTTGAAACCGTCGAACGTTATGCCGAAGCTGTATTGGCAACATTGGTGCGAGCCTGTAATGAACCCGGACTTCCGTCGGCCTGTTATGCACGGGCTGCCGAGTTTACTTGGGATGCACTAATTGATCGTATTTACGGTCCTATGTTAAGGAATTGAATATTGGCAAAAGTTAATTCGCTCTTTGTAATATTTTCCAATGGGAAATTTATCGATTGTGATTTCGGTAGCCTGTTTTGCATGATATTTATTTCTTTACGCGGAGAAAAGGCGAAATGAAAGAGGCTGGAAAAATGAAATTAGAGTCGATTCAGGGTTTGCGTTTTTTTGCTGCCCTGTTGGTCGTAACGACGCATATTACCGACTTTATAAGCGAACGCGTTAACGATCAGGCCGACCATTACTGGCGTACCGGCCTGTCAGGGGTAGATATTTTTTTTGTAATCAGCGGTTTTATCATGGCTTACACAACCAAAGTCGATGGTCATCTCGATTGGGTGGAATTCCTGAGCAGGCGTATCACTCGTATCGTTCCGCTTTACTGGCTGGCCACCACGATCAAAATCATTCTGGTAGCGGTTTTCGCACGAGAGGCGCTGCATTCCGTCAATAATGTTGCACACATAGCCGCATCCTTCATGTTTATTCCGTGGTTGAATATGGATCATGAATATCTGCCGGTGATTCCTGCGGGATGGACGTTGAATTACGAAATGTTTTATTACATATTATTTACGTTGGCGTTGTTCATGAAAATAAAACCGCTGATTTTTTGCGGGTTGGCCTTTGCTGCCTTCGTTCTGGCGGGTAATTTATTCGATATTTCCGGTATTGCAAGTTATTACACCGATCCCATCGTATTTGAATTTATTTTTGGAATGCTGATAGCATTTTTGATACGCCGAAATCCTACTCGTTATGATGCTTACATAGGCAGCATATTGATTTTGGCTGGCGCATCGGTCATTTTTCTGATTTCCCCGAGCAATTGGATAATCAACCATAGATGGCTGGTGTGGGGAGGAGCTGGTGCGGCCCTCGTTAGCGGCGCTTTGTACCTGGAGAGGCATGGAATAAACTGGATGCCGCAATGGGTGGTTCATCTCGGGGATGCCTCGTATTCGTTATATTTATTTCATGCAATGATTATCCCCGCCATAATCCTGCTTTGTACGAAATTGGCCATTAAACAAAATGCCGTTATTTTCGTGTTGGCCATGGCTGCTTCGCTAGGCGGTAGCTACCTTATTTATATTTATGTGGAAAAACCGCTGACAGATTGGTTCAAAATTAAACGCCGCGATTTGATTCCTGTCCGTTAACGCCGTAAAACAGTAAGAAGCAGCCGAGCTTGGCCAGCCATATCTTAGTGATTTATTTCTGAGCATGTATTAATGAAAGCTGAAAGTGCCCAAACTATTAAGTATCAATAACTATCATTATCGCCGCGGCGGCTCGGACGTGGTGTATCTGGAACATGCCGCGCTGATGGAAGAGCTGGGCTGGCAAAATGCGTTCTTTTCGATGCATCATCCCAAAAATATCGAATCGGAATGGTCTCAATATTTCGTCGATGAAATCGAATTCGGGCATGCTTATTCGCTAGCCGAAAAAGTATCGATGGTGTCGAAAGTCATCTATTCTTTCGAAGCGCAAAAAAAATTACGCCGACTCATGCAGCGCTATCAGCCCGACATTGCCCATTTGCATTGCATTTATCATCATCTTTCGCCATCTATTATTCCTGAGCTCGCCAAGGTTGGTGTGCCGGTCGTGATGACAGCGCACGATCTGAAAATCGCCTGTCCGGCTTATAAAATGCTCAATGACGGCGGAATCTGCGAGCGTTGTAAAGACGGCAGTTTTCTGAATGTGATCAAACATCGTTGCGTACGCGGCTCGACGGGTGCGAGTGCAGTGGTTGCGGTCGAGAGCATGCTGCATTACCGGTTGAATACCTACAAGAAACATTTGAGCAAAGTCGTAGTGCCGAGCCGGTTTTTCATGGAAAAATTTGTCGAATGGGGATGGCCGCGCGAGAAATTTATCCATATCCCGAATTACGTCGACGCTACCCGTTTTACCCCTGCGTACCAACCCGGCGATTATTTTCTTTTCTTCGGGCGTCTGGCGCCGGAAAAGGGGGTGAGCACTTTGATACGGGCGGCGCAAGCGGCGGGCGTCAAATTGAAATTGGCGGGCACCGGGCCGGAACAGGACATGCTGCATGCGCTTGCACTGGAATTGAAGGCCGAGGTGGAATTTCTCGGTTATCAATCGGGCGATGCTCTGCATGCGCTGATACGCGGTGCGCGCGCTATCGTTCTGCCCTCCGAATGGTATGAGAATGCGCCCATGAGCATTCTGGAAAGTTACGCCTTCGGCAAACCGGTAATCGGGGCGAATATCGGCGGCATCCCAGAAATGATTGTTGAGGGGGAAACCGGCTGGCAATTCGAGAGCAGAAATGTCGACGAATTAAGTGCCGTATTATCTCAGGTTCAGACGATGAGCGATGGCGATATCGCCGCGTTAGGCAAAGCTGCGAGAGCGATGGTAGAGTCGAAATTCAACCGGGCGGGATACGTCCAGGCTACTTTGAATATGTATGCGGAATTGGGAATGAAAGCGTAATGATAAAAAAACAGATAATGATATTGGGTACTCGCGGCGTTCCCGCGGCGCACGGCGGTTTTGAAACCTTCGCCGAACATCTCGCGCTGTATCTCGTTAAGCAAAACTGGGATGTAACGGTATATTGCCAGGAAGACGGGGCTGGCCCGATATTCGAAGATAACTGGCAGGGCGTGCGCCGGATACGAATTCCGGTAGCGGCAACGGGAGCGAAAAGCACTATTATATTCGACTGGAAATCGACGGTGCATGCCTCGAAGCAGGAAGGGCTGGTATTGACGCTGGGCTACAATACCGCCGTATTTTGCGCATTATATCGTCTGAGCGGGCATAAAAACCTGATTAACATGGACGGCATCGAATGGCACCGGCAAAAGTGGGGCGCCATCGCCAAAGCATGGTTCTGGATGAACGACTGGGCCGGCTGCTGGCTGGGCAACCATCTGATCGCCGATCATCCGGCGATCAAACAACATCTTGCGACGCGGGTTAATGGCAACAAGATCACGACGATTCCTTACGGCGCCGATTCGGTCGAAAGCGCAGAGCTTTCCCTGATAACGCAATACGAACTGGAGCCGGGCCGTTATGCCATTCTGATTGCGCGGGCAGAACCCGAAAACTCCATCCTCGAAGTGGTGCGCGCCTGGTCGAGACGCTCGCGCGGCATGACATTAGTGATCTTGGGCAAATACGATCCCGGACATGCGTATCAACGCGCTGTGAAAACGGCTGCTTCGAATGAAATCCGCTTTATCGGTGCCGTGTACGATAAAGCCACCGTAGCGGCGCTCAGGTTCTACGCCCAATTATATATCCACGGTCATCAGGTCGGCGGTACTAATCCATCTTTGGTCGAATCGCTGGGCGCAGGGAATGCCGTTCTGGCACACGACAATATTTTCAATCGCTGGGTCGCAGGCGATGGGGCAAAGTATTTCGGTAGCGAAGAGGAATGTGCGGCCGCACTCGATTTGCTGCTGGATAATCAAAATGAAATCCATCTGTTGAAGCAAGCCAGTAAAACGCGTTTCCTGCAAGAATTTACTTGGGGAAAAATACTTAAGGAATACGAGGATCTTTTGTTGCATTATACCGGCGAACATTAATAGCGGCAGGCGGCGCCGCTTGATTTAAGCGGAAAGAAAACATTTTCGGTAAAAATCATAATTTTTACTATACTAAAATTTTACCGGAGATCTGCCCCCAATCGGCCTGGAGGCAATATCCGGCGAAGCTGTTGAGAAGCGGTGATCGATCGGCTGCTGAAAACCCGGT
>JAJYPZ010000164.1 GCA_021794855.1 Pseudomonadota bacterium
CGCAGATCGCACCGTACCTGCCAGACTGGAAGTTCGTCGTTTGCGGCGCCGATCGGTTCGACACAGTATCGGAATACGAAAAGCAAACGCATAAAAACCTGAACGCATTAGGACAACAATGTCACTATACGGGCTATATCGATCATGACGAAGTCATGCGCTATTTTGCCAGGGCTGAAATCGCCGTCATCCCTTCGGTATGGGACGAACCGTTCGGCCGCACCGTACTCGAAGCGATGTCCGGCGCGGCCGCCGTTGTCACCAGCGGAGCCGGCGGCATCAAGGAAATCGTCGGCCACACCGGCATCGTGGTCACTCCGCTAACCCCCGAGAATCTGGCGCTGGCCATACGGGAATTGGCGGAAAATCCGCTAAAGCGCACTACCATACAGCAGGAAGGCAACCTGAGGGCGATCGAACAGTTCGATATCCGCCAGTTGGCCTCCAGGCTCGATGACTTGCGTAGCGGAATTTCGACCTAACTCGCAAATTTCCGCTACTGCGATCTAAACCGGTTTACGCGTTTTCGACAGGGTTACCACAGCGATTCCGGACAGTACCATGACCCCCGATTCCATCAGTCGCGCGCTCATCGGTTCGTGCAGGAGCGGTACCGCGGCAACCGCCACGATGACGGGAATCAGCATTTGCATGACCGCACTGGTAACTCCGGACAGCTGTTTCAGCAATCGGTACCAAAGCACATATACCAGCGCCGACGTAAATGCGCCGGATATTCCGGAATAAATCATCCCTTGGTATGTGATCATTATCGGATAATCCGGATGGACTGCGATATACAATGGCAGCATGGCTAAAGCGGCAACCGTGAAATTGGCCGTCGTGCTTGACAGGCTGTCTGTGGTATTCCTGCCGAGTATCGAGTAAATTGCCCATGCCGTACCGGCGGCCAGCATCAATACTATGCCGGTAATATCATTCGCCTGTACATGATCCCCGACCAGGCGCCATAAACCCGATAGCGTCAATGCGCTGCCCGCCCATTGCAAAGCCGACAAACGATAACCCCGCCGTATTTCCCACCCCAGCATGGCGGCCTGAATGGAAAAAAACAAGAATAAGGTGCCGGTGGCCGCACCTAATTTTACGTAGCCGTAAGCAAAAGCCAGCGCATAGGCCCCCAGCATGAACGGCATTGCACGGGACAGCACGGGACGCTTGCGGGATGCCAGCGACAGTCCCAGCAATATTATGGCGCCGCTGCCTAAACGGATGACGGTGAAACTCAGAGGATCGATCAAATGTTTCGCCAGCGCTGCCCGCGCGAGCAGGCTGTTACCCGCCATTCCCGCGAGTACCAGCAGGCTAAAAAGGACCAGCCGTAATTTATGCATCAGCGGCCTGACAATACGCGCCGGTAAACCTCAATCGTATCGGCTGCCTGCTTATCCGGGCTGAAGCGGGATCGCGCTGCCGTCCGGGCAGCCTTGGCGAAACGCAGCGCCCGGTCCCCGTCCGCGGCAATCGCACCGATAGCCTCCGCGATAGCCCGGCTGTCGCCCGGAGTTATGAGCAATCCGTTTACCCCTGAATCGAGCATAGCCGGAATCGCTCCGGTTTGTGTACCGATACAGGGCAAACCCGTCGCCATCGCTTCGAGAAAGGCAATACAGAAGCCTTCCTTGAGACTGGGTTGCAAATACATATCGCAAGCCGCAAGCAAATCCGGCACATCGTGCCGGGTTCCGAGAAAATCCACTCGATCCGACACGCCCAGCACGGAAGATAAACGCGTAAGTTTGTCCCGATCCGGCCCGGAACCAGCCAGAACCAGATGCAGCCCCGGCAATTGCGCCGCCAGTTGCGCCATGGCTTCGATGGCGTATTGCTGCCCTTTGGCGGGAACCAGACGGGCGACGCATAATACGACCAGCTTATCCTGCCAGCCTAATTGACTGCGTATCGAATCACGCTTGTCCGTACCGAATGTGTGCATATCGACCGCATTGTAAACAACGCTGCTCCGGCTTGGCGGATATCCCCGACGGGACAGGGAATCCCGTACCATATCGGATACGCAGATTACATGACGGCAAAAACGAAAAGGCCCGATGTGTTTGACGATATTGTGCGCGGTGGCAACGCAGGGAACCGAGCGGTTCGCCCGGCCGACCATCGCGGCCGATTTGAGCATGTGCGCATGGACCAGATCGGGGTCGATCTGACGTATCAGTCTGCGTAACGACCATAAAGCCCAAGGATTCCAGCGCCCCCCCGACCGGCTCAGATAACAGGCAGTGCCCTGTTTTTTCAATGCGGCAGCGAGTTCGCCTTCCGCCGGCAAAGCGACGGCAATATCGAGTCCGCTCGCTTGCTGCAGCCGGCATAGATCCAGCAGGTGCTTTTCGGCGCCGCCTACGCCGGTCGATGCAATGATGTGCAAGATTTTCAAGAGACCGCCCTGCCCTGTGTTATAGTTTTCCTATTCGCAAACTCTGCTGTTCCGGATATTTTCATGCAAAAACTCTCCGCCTTCGTGACCACTTATAATAATGCGCGCACGCTGACAGCGTGCCTGGAAAGTGTAAAATGGGCCGACGAAATCGTTTTGCTCGACTCCGGGAGTAACGACGCCACGCTGGATATCGCCCGACAATACGGATGTCAGATTTATCATCAGCCTTTCCTCGGTTACGGTAAGCAGAAACAGCTCGCGCTCACCAAAACCACGCATTTGTGGGTATTGCTGCTCGATGCCGACGAAGCGCTGTCTCCGGCATCGCAACAGGAAATCCGCCAACTGTTGCAGCAGGGACCCGATGCCGACGGCTACGTTATCCCGCGCAAAGAGCAAATGTTCTGGCAAATGAACAACGACTATGTGCGCCTGAACAAGTTTTTGCGCCTGTTTCGCAAGGACAAGGGCCATATCACCGATATGCCCGTGCATGCCGCACCCAAAGTAGAGGGTGTGATCAAAAGCCTGCAAGCGCCATTCTATCATTACGGCGAAACCGATATCGATGTTAAAGTCGGCAAATTGAATGCCTACTCCACCGGCCTGGTCAAAGACAAGGTCGCCAAGGGCAAATTGCCGAACCCGTGGATTTGCGTGATTTACCCGCCGTTTTATTTTCTGCGCGCCTATTTTTTCAAGCGCGCTTTTTTGAATGGCTGGGGCGGGTTTTTTACCTCGGTGTGCGGTGCATTTTATGTCTTTCTGAAATATGCCAAACTCTATGAATATTATCAGCGCAAACACTACGGCAAATCGCTGATGCCCGTCGGCGCTCCCGATAATCCACCGGTTTACGAATCGGACAAACCGGTATAATCGGCGCGATTTTTATCCTTCCTGTGTGACAGAACCGGTATCCTGCGCATACCGGGCAATTCCGATCAAGGTATTTCTTTCGGCTCAACGCATTAATCTGCAGTTTTAAATAGCTGCCGATGAACTTTTCCTGACAACGACTCTCTGATTGTATGCTGAAGCATGGTGGTATCCCTTACTATTTAGCGGGGACTACGGCAGGCAAAACGAACAATTTACCCCGGCGCTTATCTTAACCGTGGCATTTTCGTTAAGTCAGCCGCAACAGCAAGCTTTGCCAGGAATTTTTGCCGCTATGGCAATCGATTCCCGGGCCGGACAGTCCAGCTAAGTGAGGAGCAAGCAATGGCGTGTAACAGCAAAACAATTCCGGCGATCCACCCAGGTGCGGCATTGCGGAAAGAAATCAGTAGCGGTCAATTCGTAGCCCCGTTTATCGGTATCTACGATGCATTTTCCGCTACGATCGCCGCCAAGCATTCCCCCAATCTGTTTTACAGCGGGTTCGGCTTTGCCGCCAGCCATTACGGACTTCCCGATGTCGGTTATATCGCCTGGAGCGACATGGTTCAGGCGGCCTGGCGCATACGCCAGATACTTCCCGACCATAAACTGCTGGTGGACGTGGACGACGGTTATGTAGACGCTTCTGTCGCGTGCCATGTCACCTCTCAGCTTGAGCAAATGGGTGTGGCAATGATCATGCTCGAAGACCAGAAACGTCCGCGCCGCTGCGGACATTTCGACGGGAAAATTTTATTGCCTCTTGAAGAATATATGGACAAACTGGACATGGTGCTCTCGCAACGCACTAATCTCTGCGTGCTGGCGCGGACCGATGCGTCGGGAGACGAAATTTACAGACGCATAGAGCGTATTTCCCAGACC
>JAJYPZ010000165.1 GCA_021794855.1 Pseudomonadota bacterium
AGTTTTAACGCCCGCTGCCAACTGGCCGGATAATGCGTCCTGATCGGCATTCAACGCCAGCAGTTGCTCATTGCACTGCTGCCCCTGCAAATCCGCTTCCTGCCGTTTCAACCGCAAATCTTCAAGCCGGTCGCGCAATGGTCCCATCGATTGCTCCAGAGTCATGCGCATTTCTTCTTGCACGCGCAGAGCGGTTCCGCTTTCTTCGCTGCGCTGGCGGGCATTTGCCAGCGCTCGTTCAGCCTGCTGGCGTTGCTCGATTGCGACCGCAAGCGCGGCGCTATGCGTATCGTCACCCAATGCCGCAAGTTCGGTTAAAGTCGCGGCATGCTGCTGCAGCAACTGCTCATATTTCTCGTTCGATACTTTAATATTGTTGGTTATGTCATTGATTTTTGACGACTCAAGCTCTATGGAAAATTGCATTTCCTGGCGTTTTCGCTCCAGCACGCGATGCTGTTCGCGGTGCCGCCCGGATTCGTTTTCCAGAGTTTGCCGCTCCCGGCGTATATTTTCCAGTGCGGGCTTTAATCGTGCGACGGACTGCTGCGATTGCTGCATCTGCCTGTTCGCGCTCTCCGATTCTTTCTCCTCGCTATCACGCAAAACGGCGATTTCAGCCAGTTCGGCTGCAATCCGTTCGCGCCGTTGCTGTACGCGCTGCCGGGTTTGCAGCGATGTCGTCTGTTCCAGCCGCCATTGGTGCAATTGCTGCTGAATCTGGCTTTGCTGACGGCGTTGGGCGTTCAGATTCTGTTCTGCGGTACCGACAGCAGCTTCCAGCCGGGTTAGCTGCTCTGCCAGATCGGTTTTTTGCATGACGGATTGCGTTACGCGTTCCGTCAGGGATTCGATGTCTTTTTGCCTGGCCAATAGCCCGGCAGTCGCGGAGGTTTTTTTTGCGTAATTACAGCTGTAGCGCGTAAAAACAAATCCCTCGGGAGTAAATATCCGCCCTCCTGCCGGCAAACCGGACCGGGTTTTTTCGGCCTGAGCAACGTCCCCGGCAGTATAGCAATGCTGTAACCAGTCCTGTAGCGCGCCGCTGCCGCCCGCTTTTACCGTCACTTGATCCAGCAAATGCGGCAATTCGCATGCCTCGAACTCATTAGCCGATGTACCGAGCTCGACAAATTCCGCCCCGCTCGCCGCGATTGATTTGCCGCCAAAAAATCCAGTCTCGACAGTCAGCGCCTGTAAATGGTCGCCCAGCGCTATTTCCGTCGCTTTTTCCCAGCCCGCCTTGACTTCGATCTGCTGCCAGAAACGGGGCAAGTTTTCAAGTTTGTGTTGTTTGAGCCATGCGTCGGCATTGGCATCGACCGTCATTTGCCGCTGTACTTTGATCAGCGCAGCCAATTCGCCTTCGGCTTTGTGCGCGATTTGGCTGCATCGCTCCAGTTCCGAGCGTAATTGCTGGCGCCGGTTTTGCAGATCACGTAATTCTTCCTGCGTGGAGACAAGCCGGGCATTCGTTTCGTCAAGTAACACGCCAGCCCCGGCTAATTTTGTATCGTACTGTTCCATATCGCCCGAATCGTCGTTTTCAAGGCTCTCCAGTTCCACTTGCAACCGGCTTTGCCTGTCGAGCAGTTGCTGCAACGCTTTGGTCACATGGCGCAACTGGGTAGAGCCGACTTCGGCAGACCGCTCGGCTTGCTGCAATTCGCGCTGCCGGTCGGCAACCTGGCGACGGGTTTCCTGTAATCGGTCTTCGGTGCGCTGCAGATCGGCGGCGAGAACAGCCAGCTCCTGCGCACTGTCTTCCAGTCGGCTGCGCGTATCGTGCGCGCGTTGCTGCCGTTGCGCCAGGTCGGTCTGCTGGGCAGCGGACTGTTCTTCGATGAGGGATCGCTGGCGCTCGTTCTGTTCAATCAGGGTTTGTAACCGCAAACGCGTTTCGGCAAGATGGCGCATGGTCTGCTCCAGCCGGGAGACTTCCGCCCCCGCCGCATAAAATCCGCCCTGAGCTTCATGCAACAGGGCGTTTGCGTCGGTTTGCGCACCGCGCGCCGCAAGTATCGCAAATTCGGCGGCGCGCAAGTCGTCGCTTTTCGTTTCCAGCTGACGTCCGGCATCGCGGATCTGATCGTCGAGCTGGCGGCATTTGTCCAAAGCGTCACGTTTTTTAATGAACCACAATACTTGCTGCGTCGACTTGAGCTCCTCCTGCAGGCGCAGATAGGTCTGAGCGACTTGCGCCTGTTCGCGTAAACGGGTTATCTGTCCGTCCAATACCTGCCGGATGTCATCCAGCCGCGCCAGATTGTCGCGCGTACTGTTAAGTCGGGTTTCCGTTTCGCGGCGGCGTTCCTTGTATTTGGAAATACCGGCGGCTTCTTCGAGAAACCCGCGCAATTCGTCCGGTCTGGCTTCAATGATGCGCGAGATCATGCCCTGTTCGATAATCGCATACGGCGTTTTCGCGCCCAGACCGGTACCCAGGAAAATATCCACCAGATCGCGGCGGCGCACTGTAGTATTGTTGATGTAGTAAACCGATTCGCCCTGACGGGTGAGAACGCGCTTGATCGAGATTTCGGCATATGCCGCCCAGGGGCCGGGAGCTTTGCCGTCGCTGTTGTCGAAACTGAGCTCGACCGACGCACGTGCTACCGGCTTGCGCCTGGCTGAGCCGTTAAAAATCACATCGGCCATGCTGGCTCCGCGCAATTGCCTGGCCTGGGATTCGCCCAGTACCCAGCGTACGGCGTCAATGACGTTGGATTTGCCGCAGCCGTTAGGACCCACTATCCCCACCATTTGTCCGCTCAGCGGGATATGAGTGGGGTCGACAAACGATTTGAAACCGGCAAGTTTAATGGCAGTCAGGTGCAAAGCGATCCATATTCACGTTAAACTGTAATATTGCCTATTCTATCTTAAATTCTTCATGTATTACCTGGGTCTGGATTTCGGCACTACCGGCGCTCGCGCAGCAGTAATCGACCGCGCACGCATGGAAATATGGTGGGAGAGCGTAGCGTATGCGTCTTCGGGGCAGCAGACTCCGGCGGACTGGGATGCTGCCCTGAGACTATTGCTGCAGCGTATCCCCGCCGCCTTGAAACCGGCTTTGCAGGCTATCGCCGTCGATGGCACCTCCGGAACGGTATTACTGGCTGATTCCGCCGGGCAGCCGGTTGGTCCGGTCATGTTTTATGATCACCCGCTGAGTCGCGAACCCGCAGCCAAACTGCTCTGGCTGAAACAGCATGCCGACGGCCGTCCTTGCCTGCTGATGCATCAGGTCGATTATGTCAATGCCAGCCTGAGCGGCATTACCGGAGTCAGCGATTATCATAACGCGCTCAAGAGCGGATACGATGTACGCGAAATGGTCTGGCACACGGGGATTTATTCCGCCGGAGACGAAAAGCTGCTGCCGCGTATCGTGGCGCCCGGCACTCCGCTGGGGAAGCTGCAGCGCATTATTTCCCGTCATTATAATATCAATCCTGATTGCCTGGTCTGCAGCGGGACTACCGACAGCATTGCCGCCTTCATTGCCGCCGGAATCGACACGCCGGGATTTGCCGTCACTTCGCTGGGTAGCACGCTGGCGGTGAAACTGTTGTCGAATTGTTATGTCGAAGCGTCAGAACAGGGCGTTTACAGTCATAAATACGGCGATTTATGGCTGACGGGCGGTGCTTCCAATACCGGTGGCGCGGTATTGCGCCAGTATTTCAGCGACGATGAAATTGCCGAGTACAGCCAGCGTATCGATCCAGCGGTCGAGACCGGATTGAATTATTATCCGCTGTTGCGTCCGGGCGAACGATTCCCGGTTAACGATCCTGAGTATCCGCCGCGGCTGGAGCCGCGTCCGGCTAACAAAATATTGTGGTTGCATGGCTTGCTGGAAGGAATGGCGGAAATCGAGCGGCTTGCCTATGCCCGGCTTTCCGCACTGGGCGCAACGCCTTTGCGAGCGGTATCGACGGCAGGCGGCGGAAGCCGGAACCGGACGTGGCAGGAACTTCGCCAGCGCCGGCTGGGCGTACCGGTTGCGGCGGCGACCCATGGCGATGCGGCTTACGGTGCCGCAGTGCTGGCGACACGGCACCGCCTTGAATGACTTTATCGATTGCATCATTATCGATATGCATCATTGTTGTATGGGCGCGATTTCAGGCTACAATATGGCGATTGGACGGCTTAACCGACAGATCGGA
>JAJYPZ010000166.1 GCA_021794855.1 Pseudomonadota bacterium
TACCCCGGCAAACGATTTAAATAAAATCATTTATAGTTTCACGCTCTACGAAATCGCTCCACAAGGCGCATTGCTGCGGATACAGGCCGATAACCTGAATCAGCCTTTCGATATCAATAAAGGCGCGAAGCTCGATTTGGGTTCCACTGCCAAATTGCGGACGCTGATCAGCTATCTAGAAATCGTCACCGCATTGCGCGAACGGTATCTAACGATGTCGCCGGCGCGATTAAAAACCGCGGCCGAAACCGGCGCTGATCCGATTTCGGCGTGGGCGGCGAATTATTATCTGCATAACGCCGACAAATCGCTGTTATCCATGCTTGAGGCGGCGATGGACCGGCATTATTCCGCTTCGACATCGACTGTTTTTTTTACCGGCGGCGGTCTGCACCGTTTCGTCAATTTCAACAAGGACGACGATACCCGTGAAATGAATTTATGGGACGCAACGCGTAATTCGGTCAATCTGGTTTTCATTCGCTTGATGCGCGATATTACTTTATATTATATTGCGCAAAATCCGCAAACTGCCGCACTCAAACTCAAGGATACCGATAACCCTGTCCGCCAGCATTATCTGGAACGTTTTGCGGACCGGGAAGGACAGCAGTTTCTGTTGCGCTTCCATAAAAAATACCGCGGTAAATCGCCGCAGCAGATGACTGAACAATTGTTTGATGCAATGCACCCCGGGGTCACTCGAATGGCAGCCGTATTTCGTTATCTCGCGCCGCGGGCGAGTTATGGTCAGTTCGAGCTGTTCTTGCGCAGCCGTACCGACGTAAAAGACATGCCGGACGACCGCCAGTTGTCGAAACTGTATCTGGAATTCGCGCCCGGGGCTTATTCTCTGGCCGATTTGGGCTACATCGCGCAAATCCATCCGTTAGAGCTCTGGCTGGTCGGATTTATGCGCAATCATCCTGCGGCGACTTATGCCGATGTCATCGCCGCCAGCCGCGATCAGCGCATTGCGGTCTATCGCTGGTTATTCCGCACTAACCGCAGGAATGCTCAGGATCGACGCATCCATAGTCTGCTCGAAGTCGAAGCGTTTGAGAAAATTCATCAGGACTGGAAGCGACTGGGCTATCCGTTCGACAGTCTGGTGCCGTCGTATGCCACGGCAATCGGGACATCGGCCGACCGGCCGGCGGCGCTTGCGGAATTGATGGGCATAGTGGTCAATAACGGCGTAAAATTGCCAGCGATATCGATCCGGAAATTGAGTTTCGCCGTCGGTACGCCCTATGAAACCGTTTTTGTGCATAAACCGCCTCAGGGCGAGCGTCTGCTGCCTGCAGCGTTAACCGAGGTAGTACGGCGCGCACTGCAAGGAGTTGTAGAGCGCGGCACGGCGATACGGTTACGCGGCGCTTTCAAGGATGCGCAAGGTAACCCTATAATTATGGGCGGGAAAACCGGCACTGGCGACCATCGTTTCGATACATTCGATGCAAACGGCAACGTGCTGACTTCACGGGTCGTCAACCGGACGGCGACGATGGTGTTTTTTATCGGAGACCGTTTCTTCGGCACCATGACTGCGCTGGTGCGGGGAGAAGCGGCGGCGGATTACAGTTTTACCAGCGCTTTGCCGGCGCAATTGATCAAGGAGATGAGCCCATTGTTGACGCAGGTTTTAACGGTACCGGATTATCGTGTGCCGCCTGTAGCCGCCGGGGAGCGGACAGAGACGGCATCCGTTGCGTCCGGATATAATAATGTGGATCCGATGTCGATGCTATTCGGACGAACAATAGAAGGCTATGCGCCGAAAATATTCTGTACGCCTGCCGGCAGACAGAATTAGGATCGAAAGAAATTATGCAATTGCTCGCTTTCGGTATCAATCATCAGACCGCACCGCTGAATATCCGGGAGCAGGTCGCATTCCATGCCGAACGGATGGAGGCGGCGCTGCGCGATTTCATCAAGACCGGAACGGTGAAGGAAGCCGCTATCCTGTCTACCTGCAACCGTACGGAAGTATATTGCAATGCCGTAGACCGCGATGCAGCGCAGGACTGGCTGGCCAATTACCATCAACTGAGCCGTCTGAGCATCGATCCCTATTTGTACGCACTGCCGGATACCGCCGCTGCCCGACATGCGTTTCGCGTCGCATCGGGACTCGATTCGATGGTGCTGGGAGAAACCCAGATTCTGGGGCAGATGCGCCAGGCCGCCCGAGTTGCCGAACAGGCGGGCACGCTGGGTATTGTTTTGCACAAATTATTTCAGCAGACTTTCGCGGTGGCGAAAGATGTGCGAACTACGACGGAAATCGGCGCCAGTTCCGTGTCCATGGCGGCTGCGGCGGTGCGTTTGGCGGAACGGATTTTCCCCAGCATCGCCGAGCAGAACGTGCTGTTTATCGGCGCCGGCGAAATGATAGAGCTGTGCGCGGCGCATTTCGGCGCGCGCCATCCCAAACATATGCTGGTAGCGAACCGTACCGTCGCCCGTGCGGCCGCGCTGGCCGATCGCTATCAGGGCGGTGCGATCGCCCTGCATGAATTGCCTGAGCATCTGGCCAATTACGATATCGTCGTTACCAGTACCGCGAGTCCGTTACCGATACTGGGCAAGGGCATGGTGGAGCGCGCATTGAAGGCGCGCCGCCACCGGCCGATGTTCATGGTGGATCTGGCGGTGCCGCGCGATATCGAGACGGAGGTGGGCGAATTGTCCGATGTATTCTTGTATAGCGTCGACGATCTCGGCAGCATCGTTCAGCAGGGCATGAGCAACCGTCTGTCGCAAGTCAGCCAGGCCGAAGGCATTATAGAAGCCAGCGTACAGCAATTTTCGCACTGGATGGAGACGCGGGAAGTCGTGCCGACGATCCGCAATCTGCGCGATCAGGCCGAACGCGTGCGGCGCAATGAAGTCGAGCGTGCGATGAAACTGCTGGCCCGGGGCGACGAGCCCGCAGAAGTTCTCGAAATCCTGTCGCGCAGCCTGACCAATAAATTTTTGCATCATCCCACCCATGCCCTTAATCATGCCGACGATATGGAACGCCAGGAACTGGTGGCGTTATTGTCGCGGCTCTATTCGCTGCACTCGGAATGAAACCCACTTTGCTGAAAAAACTCGCTCAGCTGACTGAGCGACTGGAAGAAATGGATCGTTTGCTCGGCGTGGAAACGGTCGTCAACGATATGGACAACTATCGCAAATTGACGCGCGAGCATGCCGAAATTTCGCCGGTGGTCAACCTGTATCGGGCTTATGCCCAAACCGAAGCGGATCTTGCCGGCGCGGTGGAAATGCTCGGCGATGCCGAAATGAAGGAACTGGCTGAAATCGAAATCAGCGACAGCAAAATGCGTTTGCTCGACCTTGAAAACCAGTTGCAGTCTGCACTGCTGCCTAAAGACGCCAACGACGAACGCAATGTTTTTCTGGAAATCCGCGCCGGCACCGGCGGCGACGAGTCCGCTCTGTTTTCGGGCGATTTATTGCGCATGTACATGCGCTATGCCGAGCGGCAACGCTGGAAAGTGGAAATTGTTTCCGAAAGCATGAGCGAACTGGGCGGCTATAAGGAAGTGATCGTCAAGATACTGGGACGCGGCGTCTATTCGCGGCTTAAATTCGAGTCGGGCGGCCATCGCGTGCAACGCGTGCCGACGACCGAAACGCAGGGCCGTATCCATACGTCGGCCTGTACGGTCGCGGTCATGCCGGAAGCCGACGAAGTAGCCGAGGTCAATCTTAATCCGGCCGATTTGCGTATCGATACCTACCGCGCCAGCGGTGCCGGCGGCCAGCATATCAATAAAACCGATTCGGCGGTGCGGATCACCCATCTCCCGACCGGGATCGTAGTGGAATGTCAGGACGATCGTTCGCAGCATAAAAACAAAGCGCAGGCGCTGTCGGTGCTGGCGGCGCGCATCAAGGACAAGCAGTTGCGCGACATCGCGGCAAAAGAAGCGGCAACGCGCAAATCGCTGGTCGGCAGCGGCGATCGCTCGGAACGGATACGCACCTACAATTTTCCGCAAGGCCGGATTACCGATCACCGCATCAATTTAACCTTGTATAAAATCGATGCCATCATGGACGGCGATCTCGACGAATTGCTGGCCGGGCTGGCCGGAGAGTATCAGGCCGAACTGCTGGCGGCGATGGGTGAG
>JAJYPZ010000167.1 GCA_021794855.1 Pseudomonadota bacterium
CTGAGCATCCCCATGATGACGGGCAGATTCCGCTCCGGAGGCGCAGTGCGGAAATGCTCGTCCATGGCATGAGCCCCGCTCAGAAAATCCTCGAAACGATCCATGCCCACCATTAACGCGACGGGCAGGCCGACAGCGGACCAGATGGAATAACGCCCCCCCACCCAATCCCAGAATTCGAACATATGCGCTTGGTCGATGCCGAATGCCTGGACTTTTTCCGTGTTGGTGGACACCGCCACAAAATGCTTGGCCACTGCATCGGTGCTGCCGGCCTGATCGATCAGCCAGCGTCGCGCCACATGCGCATTAAGCAAAGTTTCCGGAGTAGTGAAGGTTTTCGACGCGACGATGAACAGCGTGGTTTCAGGGTTGACTTCTGCCAGCGTATCGATCATCTGGCTGGGATCTACATTGGAGACGAAATGCGCGCGCAAATTATGTTGCCAGTAAGGTTTCAGCGCTTGCGTCACCATCACCGGCCCAAGATCCGAGCCGCCGATGCCGATATTGACGATGTCGGTAATGCGTTTGCCGGTATAGCCCAGCCATGAACCATTACGCACCGCATCGGTAAATGTCCTCAACCGGTCGAGCACTGCGTTGACTTCAGGCATGACGTCATGACCGTCGACCATTACCGGCGTATTGGCGCGATTACGCAACGCTGTATGCAATACGGCTCGTCCCTCGGTTCGATTGATTTTCTGCCCGCTGAACATCGCCTCGATGGCATCGGACAAGCCGGCTTCCTTTGCCAGTTCGGCCCACAGACGGACAGTCTGGTCGGTTATTCTGTTCTTGGAATAATCCAGTAATATGCCGACTGCCTGCAGCGAAAACCGCTCGAACCGTTTTGTGTCTTCCGCAAACAGATAGCGCATCGAAATCCGTGACATATCTTTTTGGTGCGATTTAAGTTTTTTCCACGCCGGGAACCGACTGCAATCTGGCATATATACTTCTCCGTAACCATGAATGGGATGTTGGCAAATTATGACAAATTCGCTACACTGAATTAGCGTTACGGGATTATCCTGCCACAAAACCGGTTAGTACTCAAACGATGCATCCTTACCTTTTCCCCCTGCTGGCATCAGACTTGCGGCATAAAACGGCAAAATTCCGGACAGGAAATGCGGCAGTAAAATAATTTTTCCGTAAAAATCAGGAATAATCCCTTGCATTTCCGTAAGTACGCCATATATTCCTGATTGCGAACGAGCACTTTACCGAATGAGTAAAACTATTATCGAATACTGCAGTCAATGATTAAAATAAAGGCAGGAAATAATTATATTTCGGGGTTCGGGTACTTAACTTCTCATTTCGAAACCTTTATTATTAGCTTAAAAATTACTGGATTTTCTCTTACATGAAACGCGATGGCACAGCAATGACTTTTCCATAATTTATTAACAGACCCTTTATTGCCGAATGGTTAATAAATCCGCATAATCTATCTTCTAACCGTCTATTTGGGATATATGTCATCATGAACGTGCCTAAAACAAAAAATAAAGGACTGCTCCTTCAGGACCCGTTCCTCAATACCCTACGCAAGGAAAATGTGCCGGTATCGGTATATCTGGTCAACGGAATTAAATTGCAGGGACAGATTGAGTCTTACGACCAATATGTAGTTTTACTAAAAAACATGGTCACCCAGATGGTGTATAAACATGCCATTTCCACTATCGTACCCGCCCGGACCGTTCCGTTGCATGTAGACACCATTGCTTCTCATTGATACTTACAGATAAGGCGCAAGCATGTTTGAGCGCCACCATGGCAACGAACGGGTAATCCTCGCCAGTATCGACACCGGCGAGGCCGATTATCGGGATAGCGTAGATGAATTGCGCCTGCTTGCTCAAAGCGCCGGTCTCGAAGTGGTCGATCTGATCGAAGGTCGCCGCGGCCGCCCCGATCCGGCATTATTTGCCGGTAGCGGCAAAGTGGAAGAAATCGCAGCGCGGGTTCGCGCTCATGAAGCGGGCATAGTCATCTTTAACCACGCGCTCTCCCCCGCTCAGGAACGTAATCTCGAACAAGCCTTGCAATGCCGCGTCATCGACCGGACTACATTGATCCTCGATATATTCGCCAGTCGAGCCAAGAGCGCCGAAGGTATTTTGCAGGTCGAACTCGCTCAACTCGCTCATATCTCCACGCGCCTGATACGCGGCTGGTCGCATCTGGAACGTCAAAAAGGCGGTATCGGTCTGCGCGGTCCGGGCGAAACCCAGCTGGAAACGGATCGCCGGCTCATCGGCAAGCGCGTCAAACTGCTCCGGGACAGACTGGCCAGACTCGGCCGTCAGCGTACCGTGCAACGCCGGGCGCGCACGCGCAGGCAAGTTATGTCGATATCGCTGGTAGGCTATACCAATGCCGGAAAATCGACGCTGTTCAACTATCTGACCAATGCGCAAAACTATGTAGCCGACCAGCTATTCGCCACGCTGGATACCACTACCCGGCAGTTGTTCCTGCCCGAAGTCGGTGAAATCGTATTATCCGATACGGTCGGCTTTATTACCCGCTTGCCTCATACGCTGGTCGAAAGTTTTCATGCCACGCTGGAAGAAACCATTCGGGCCGATTTACTGCTCCACGTAGTCGATGCCGCTGGAGCCATGCGCGACAAACACATCAGCGAAGTCAATCAGGTGCTCAAAGAAATCGGCGCTGCGGATATTCCGCAAATTCTGGTTATGAACAAGATAGATCTTTGCGCAATTCCTCCCGGTATCGAACGGGATGAGTATGGTAAAATCTCCAGCATTCGACTTAGTGCAAGCACCGGTGCTGGCATTCCGGCTTTGCGCGCAGCATTGATAACCAGCCGGCAAGCCCATCGACAGCAGGTACCGGCTGCGAAACGGTCTGCCATTATCAATAATGACTATCACCCGGAATTGGATTAAAGCATGGCTTGGAATGATCCCCAATGGGGCAAAAAGAAAGACGGCCCTCCAGATTTGGATGAAATCTGGCGCAGCTTCAATGAAAAACTGAACAAGCTGTTCGGCGGCAAACCTTCGTCGCCCGGCAAGCCTTTCAACAAAGGGATATTGTTTATTATTCTGGGCATCATCCTCGCCGTATGGCTGGCTTCCGGATTTTATATCGTAGACACCGGAGAGCGCGGCGTCGTCCTGCGTTTCGGGAAGTTCGTCGAAACGACCTCGCCCGGGTCCAACTGGCACCTTCCCTATCCGCTGGAAACGGTCAATATCGTTAATATCGAACAGGTTCGAACCGTGGAAATCGGCTATCGCAATAATGTACGAAACAAGCTTCTCAAAGAATCGCTCATGTTAACCAACGACGACAATATCGTAGACGTCCAGTTCGCCGCGCAATACACCATCAAGAATCCAGAAGACTACCTGTTTAACGACCGTTCGCCCGACGATGCCGTACGTCAGGTTGCAGAGAGCGTGATGAGCGAAATCGTAGGCAAGAGTCCTCTCGATTATGTGCTGTACGCTGGCCGTGCGGATATTGCCGAACGCGCAACCCGTCATGTTCAGGAAATTCTCGACCGTTACAAAACAGGAATCAGCATCAGCAAAGTAACCCTGCAGAATGCTCAGCCGCCGCAGGAAGTTCAGCCTGCGTTCGACGATGCCGTAAAAGCCAGTCAGGATATGGAACGACTCAAAAGCGACGGCCTGGCCTATGCCAACGATGTCATTCCCAAAGCGCGCGGCGTGGCGGCGCGTCTCGCTGAAGAAGCCGACGGCTACAAACAGTCGGTCATCGCCAATGCGCAGGGCGATGCAAGCCGTTTCAGACAGATACTGGTCGAATACAATAAAGCGCCGGCGGTCACCCGCGACCGTATGTATCTGGACATGATGCAGGATGTACTCAAGAGCACCAGCAAGGTTCTGATAGACACCAGCAAGGGCGGCAACAATCTGATTTATCTGCCGCTAGACAAGCTGATGAAACAAACGGAAGCCGCTCCGGCGCCTGCGGCCGCTCCCGGCCCCGCGGCTCATCCTCCTGCACCAGGTCCGCAGGTTGCGCAACCGGCGCCAGGATCTACCGCCACGCCCTTGCCTGACAGCAATATCAAACCGGCCCCCGCAGAAGGCACCGCCACGGACGGTCGCAGCCGCGATGTCCTGCGC
>JAJYPZ010000168.1 GCA_021794855.1 Pseudomonadota bacterium
CACTGCGGCTCTGGAAATCGCGCTGGAATTGATCGATATCCAGGCCGGCGATGAAGTGATCACCACTCCGCTGTCGTGGGTCGCTACCGCTAATGTCATACTGCTTGCCGGCGCGAGACCGGTATTCGTCGACATCGACCCCCGGACGCGCAATATCGATCTGAGCCGGATAGCGGCTGCGATTACGCCGCGAACTCGCGCGATCATTGCGGTCGATCTGGCGGGTTTGCCTGTCGATCGCGACGCCTTGTATGAACTGGCGGGCCAATTCCAGTTGCGTGTCATCGAAGATGCGGCGCAATCGTTCGGCGCCAGTTGGGGCGACCGCCCCATCGGCAGTTTCGGCGACCTGGTCGCATTCAGTTTTCATGCCAATAAAAACCTGACCACAGGCGAAGGCGGCTGCCTGGTTCTGCCGGATCCGTCACTGGCGCCCTTATGCGAAAAATTGCGTTTGCAGGGTGTAGTACGTACTTCGGACGGCAGCATGGAAGTCGATGTCGCAGGCGGCAAATTCAATCTTACCGATATCGCCGCAGCGATAGGACTGGGCCAATTGCCGTATTTGACCGAATTTACCCAGCGCAGGCGGCAACTGGCGCAATATTATCTGTCCCGGTTCGATAAGGAGCTGGGCTGCGAATTGCCGGTAGCCGATTTCAGCAACAGTAATTGGCACATGTTTCAGATCGTCTTGCCCCTGGCGCGCATGCGTATAGGCAGGGGTGACTTTATCGCGCGCATGAAAGCGCGGGGCATAGGCGTCGGCGTGCATTATCCGGCCATGCATTTATTTCAGCTCTACCGTGCGCTCGGTTATGGCGAGGGACAGTTTCCCGTTGCCGAACATGTCGGCGCAGGTATCGTTACCCTGCCCCTGTTTCCAGCCATGACGACGAACGATGTGGAGCGCGTCTGCGAGGCCTGCAGCGATATTCTGAACGAGGTACGTCTATGAGCGATCCGCAATTATCCGTAGTCATCCCTGTTTATAACGAGGAAGCGGGTCTTGCTCCCTTGTTCGACCGCCTTTATCCGGCCCTGGATGCGCTGGGGATCAGTTACGAAATCATTTTTATCAACGACGGCAGCCGCGACCGTTCCGCCGCCTTGTTGCGGCAACAATATCTGCAGCGGCCAGAGGTCACGCGGGTCATATTTCTGGCCGGCAATTTTGGTCAGCATATGGCGATCATGTCCGGCTTTGCCCATTGCCGCGGCGAACGGATCGTCACGCTGGATGCCGATTTGCAAAATCCGCCGGAAGAAATCCACAAACTGCTGGCCAAAATGGATGCAGGCTACGATTATGTGGGCGGCGTACGCCAGCAGCGGCAGGATGCTTCCTGGCGGCGCTACGCTTCGTGGACCATGAATCGTCTGCGCGAACGCATCACCCATGTTGTCATGTCGGACCAGGGCTGCATGTTGCGCGCCTACAGCCGCGAAATCATTCATGCGATCAACCATAGCCTGGAAGCCAATACCTTTATTCCCGCGCTGGCTTATACTTACGCGCGCCATCCCGGTGAAGTCGAAGTGGCGCATGAAGAGCGCGCCGCGGGGGAATCCAAATATTCGCTGTATCAGCTCATACGTCTTAATTTCGATCTGGTCACAGGATTTTCGCTGTTGCCCTTGCAGATTTTTTCCCTGGTCGGCGTGAGCTTATCCGTACTATCGGCTTTTTTCGTTGTCTATCTGGCGTTACGCCGCATCTTCATCGGTCCGGAGGTAGCGGGTGTCTTTACCTTATTCGGCATACTCTTTTTCCTGATGGGCGTTATTTTGTTCGGCATAGGCTTGCTGGGCGAATATATCGGCCGCATTTATCTGCAAGTGCGCCAGCGCCCACGCTATCTGATCGAAAACATATTGGGCGCGGGGGACTGATAAATGCGCGCCGTGGTGTTTGCCTATCATAATGTCGGCGTTCGTTGCCTGTCTGTACTGCTCGACTCCGGCATGGAAATCGCGCTTGTCGTCACGCATGAAGATGCGCCGGGAGACTCGATCTGGTTCGACAGCGTAGCCGACCTGGCTGCCGGATATCGCATCCCGGTCATTACACCCGGCGATCCGAATACGTCCGATGTCGTGGCACGGATTGCGGCGCTAAAACCGGACTTTATATTTTCCTTTTATTACAAATTGATGCTCAAAGCCCCGCTGCTCGCGCTGCCTGTGCGCGGCGCACTGAATATGCACGGCTCGCTATTGCCGCATTACCGCGGCCGCGTGCCGGTAAACTGGGCTATCATACACGGCGAGACCCAAACCGGTGCCAGTCTGCATTATATGACCGTAAAACCGGATGCCGGCGATATCGTCGACCAGACCGCGGTACCGATTCTGGCGGACGATACAGCCGGCGACGTATTCAAAAAAGTCACTTGCGCCGCCGAAGTGACGCTGCATCGGGCATTGCCCGGACTGATGGCAGGGACGATACAATCGCATCCGCAGGTTCCGGGCACCGGTGCCTATTTCGGCGGTCGCCGTCCCGAGGACGGTCGCATCGACTGGTCGCTTTCCGCCGCAGCCATACACAACCTCATCCGGGCGGTAGCCCCGCCGTTTCCCGGCGCATTCGGCACGCTGCTGGATCGCCCATTACGGGTATTGCGCAGTCGGCTTATCGATACCCATACAAACAACGATGCCAAGTCCGCGCTTTTTTGCGATAATCAGGGCTGCTATGTTCGCTGCGCCGGCGGCGGTACACTGCAGTTGCTGAACCTGGAATGGGATGGCAAAGCCGTACCGCCCGCAGAACTCGCAAAAGTAATCGGCGACCAGGCGATATTATTAACATAATTCATAACTTACGAGACGCTCATGAAAAAAATCCTCATTTTGGGGGTGAACGGCTTTATCGGTCACCACCTGTCCAAACGTATTCTGGAAACGACTGACTGGGAAATTTACGGTATGGATATGATGCGGGATAAAATCACCGAATTCGCCGACCAGCCGCGTTTCCATTTTTTTGAAGGCGATATCACCATCAACAAGGAATGGATCGAATATCATGTCAAAAAATGCGATGTGATTTTACCCTTGGTGGCCATCGCCACGCCCGCAACGTATGTCAACGATCCCCTGCGCGTCTTCGAGCTCGATTTTGAAGCCAATTTACCTATCGTGCGGCAATGCGTGAAATATCGCAAACGCATTTTGTTTCCCTCGACCTCGGAAGTCTACGGCATGTGCCATGATGAGCAATTCGATTCCGAGAATTCCGAACTGGTCCTCGGACCGATCAATAAGCCGCGCTGGATCTATTCCTGCTCCAAGCAATTAATGGATCGCGTCATCTGGGCTTACGGCATGAAAGGACTGCTCGATTTCACTCTGTTTCGACCGTTCAACTGGATCGGCGCGGGTCTGGACAGCATCCACACACCCAAAGAAGGCAGTTCGAGGGTTATTACCCAGTTTCTGGGACATATCGTTCGCGGCGAAGACATCAAACTGGTTGACGGCGGCCACCAGAAACGGGCATTTACTTATATCGCCGACGGCATTTCCGCCATGATGAAAATTATCGAGAACAAAGACGGTATTGCATCGGGCCGGATTTATAATATCGGCAATCCGAACAACAATCATTCGATACGCGATCTGGCTACCATGATGCTGGATATGGCGAAAACTTATCCCGAATATCGCGACAGCGCAGCTAAAGTCCACATCGTGGAAACGACAGCGATGGATTATTACGGCAAGGGTTATCAGGACGTACAAAACCGCGTCCCGAAAATCGACAATACCATGCAGGATCTGGACTGGAAACCTGAGTTCACAATGGCTCAGGCTCTGGAGCACGTCTTCGAGGCTTACCGCGATCAGGTTTCGATGGCCCAAGCATTAGTCGATTGATCATTACCGAGCTCAATCAACACTGACGAATACGATATTACTCCGGGATTTTTGCGCGCGGTAACCAGCGCCGCCCGGATGAGACGAAAAAGACGAGCAAGCGCCAGCAGTCGTACTGGAAGATTTCGAGTCGTTTTTTAACGAAACATGAACCCGCGCAGTATCGTGCAAAGGTCTTACCCTAACTTTTTCAGGACGAAGCCGTATGCGCAGGCTGGCGCTAAAAATCGATGTCGATACTTATCGCGGGACACAGACAG
>JAJYPZ010000169.1 GCA_021794855.1 Pseudomonadota bacterium
TCGCTCGATCCTCGAGCAGATCAATACGTATCGCGCATTTTCGGCGCCAGAAATTATATGGTGGTAGATCATGTCGAACGGTTGCCGGAAAAATTGCCGATTCTTTACGCAGGACTGACACGATGACAACACAGGTTTATGTAGGCATAGACAAAGATACCAATGGCGGCTTGACTCATCTGGGACGCATCGTACGCGATGCCTGGATATTTGGTATTCTGCCGGAAACGGAAACCTGTGCCGGCTGGGATTCCGCTCGCATGCAAAACCTTTACGAGAAGGTCTATTCAGCCTGGGCGCCCTATGCGCATCTTCCCAGCCGTCTGCCGGAAGAATTGCGCAAGCGGCATACCGAATTATACAATTCGGCCATTACGGTTGCGCGCGAAGAAGGCTGGGACGCGGAGCTGGGAGAAGACGAATAGTGCGTCAGCGGTTCCAGGATTAATGCAATGCGGGCGCAGTAAACTTGATCACGCGGGAAGGACCAGGACCCGGGCTATGGCCTTTCTCCGCCAGCGCGTGCAAGGCCCGCGGTAGTTCGCTCTGCAGACGGCCCATCAGATATTCAGCGTCGGGATGATAATAAACCGCTTCGTACTCCACAGTATCCTGTAGCGAGTACGTAACAGGTTTTAGATTCCTCAATTCCCATACTTAGGATAATATAATTGGCAGCGTATTAGCCAATTTATTTGGCGGATCGTTGCCTGGATTAATGATACGGATGAAATCCAGTCGCTTCATGGAAGTATTTACCACTCTCCCTGATTCGGCATGCTCAGATACGGTTCGCGGGGTTCGATTGCATTGCCGCGTTGCAGCAATTCGATGGATATTCCGTCCGGCGAACGGATAAACGCCATATAACCGTCTCGTGGCGGTCGTGCAATAACAATACCGTGCTCGCGCAATTGGTCGCATTTTGCGTTGATGTCCTCGACTTCGAAAGCCAGATGACCGAAATTTTTGCCGACAGGATAAGCCTCGGTCCGGTCCCAGTTGTACGTCAGCTCGATTTCCACTTCCGACTGCGAAGAAACTTCCCGCAGAAAAATCAACGTAAAACGTCCACTGGCATATTCGCGCCTGCGGTTTTCTTCCAGCCCTAGCAACTTGAAAAACGCGAGGGTTTTATCTATGTCCGTTACGCGTAACATGGCGTGTAAAAGTTTCATGGTTGCTCCTGAAATCAAATGGCGATGGATGGGTATTATCTCACATTGATTCGGTCAGGTTACATGCTTGGTCTTGATGACAAATGTTGCTCTGCTTTCAAGTTTCCCGAAAAATAATGGTCAATCCATCAAGAATATGGTCTCATTACGGGTAATGCCGTTTCCGGCCGACTATGGATAAACTATCGTGAGCGCTGAGACAGACATCCGTATCGTCGATACGATCGCGGATATCCCTGGTGCCGATTGGGACGCGCTGGCGGGGGATAGCCCGTTTTTAAGTCATGCTTTTCTTACAGCCTTGCAGGAATGCGGATGCGCTGTGCCGCAAACGGGGTGGCTGGCGCAATTTCTTGTCGTTCGGCGGGATAATTGCCTGGTCGGCGCGATGCCGCTGTATCTAAAATCGCATTCTTATGGCGAATACGTCTTCGATTGGGCCTGGGCGGAAGCGTATGAGCGGCACGGGCTGGACTATTATCCCAAGCTGTTGTGCGCGGTGCCGTTCACGCCGGTCACGGGATTGCGGATACTGACGCAAAGCGCTGAAATACGGGCGCTGTTGATCGACGCGGCGCTGGAACGGGCGAAAGAACTCGGTATTTCGTCGCTGCATTGCCTGTTTCCCGATGAAGAGCAGGCGCAGGCATTGCAGCAGGCTGGGATGATGCTGCGCAAAGGCGTGCAGTTTCACTGGCAAAATCGGAATTATGCCGATTTCGACGCCTATCTCGCGTGCATGAACAACGACAAGCGCAAAAAGATCAAGCAGGAGCGCCGCCGCGTGCGCGATGCGGGCATCGGTTTCGAATGGCTGGTCGGCGAGCAGATTACGGCAGCGCACTGGGAATTTTTCGTCGAATGCTACAATCGTACCTATCTGCAGCATCGTTCCACGCCTTATCTCAATCTCGATTTCTTTCGCCGGATCGGCGCGACGATGGGCGACAAGGTATTGCTGGTGCTGGCGGTGCGAGACGGACGGCCGATTGCGAGCGCGCTGAATATCTTTACGCGCGACACGCTATACGGACGCTATTGGGGTGCGCTGGAATTCCATTCCGGTTTGCATTTCGAGGCGTGTTATTACCAGGCGATCGAATTTTGCATTGCGCGAAACATTGAGGTATTCGAGGGCGGCGCGCAGGGCGAGCACAAACTGGCCCGGGGTTTTCTGCCGGCGATCACCTGGTCGGCGCACTGGCTTGCGCATGCGGGGTTCGGTCGGGCGGTCGAGGATTTCCTGGCTCGCGAAACGACGGGCGTGACCGATTACGCCGACGAGCTCCATGAGCGCAATCCGTTTAAACTTCAGGAGTAACGCCGGGTTTGCGCCATACCAGCAAACGATTGTTGGCGGGCATGGCGATGTCTTTCGTTAATATCAACCCCTGGGCTTGAGCCAGCCGGTCGATTGCCGCAAAATCCCGGATACCGCTTTGCGGGTCGCGGGCTTTTAGCCACGCGTCGAACCGGGCGTTGCTCGTGGAAGTATATTGCCCGTCGTAATTAAACGGACCGTACAGGCATAAGATGCCGTCAGCATCAAGAATACGGCCGATTCCGGCAAACATTCTGGTCACAGCTTGCCATGAGACGATGTGTACGGTATTGGCGTTGAATACCGCATCAAAATGGTCGACAGGCCATGGATTATCGTTCACGTCGAGCGCGACCGGGGCGAGCACGTTAGGCAACGCCGCTTCCGTCAGCCACGCCAGAATGCCGGCATGATTTTCCGGCAACTCGCTGGTTTGCCAGATTGCATGCGGCAGCATTGCGCCGAACAATACGGCGTGCTGGCCGGTGCCGCTGGCGATTTCCAGTATACGTCTGCGGTCGGCAAACATCGTTTCCAGATAAGGAAGAATGAAATTCTGATTGCGTGCAGCGGAGTCGGAGTAGGGTTTTGTGTGCATGGCTGGCAGTATTTGTCGGCCTCCGGTAATTTGATATCGAAAATCCACGAAAGACCGGAGAATGTCGTGTTCGGACGCGATCTGGCATCCTGGAATGGCCAACTCTGTCAGCGCATTGCCAAGTAAGGCTTGTATTATAATTGCAGTCTTGATGCTATTGAAGGAAATTTATGCGACTGGAGAGTCCTGATGTCCGAAAATCCGTCCGCTCCGCCTTATTGGCAGGCAGTATCGCAATTGCCGTTAATATGCTGTTATTGCAATGGAGTGCGAAAGCGGGCCTGCTGACAGGACAGGGCAGTCTGTCGCAATTGCTGGTCTGGCTGCATACAGGGCGACTCATGTGGCAATTGCCTCCGATCGAAGGCATCCCGGCAACTGTATGGCGACCGGTATTTCACGTTATCGTGGGTCTGATCCTGGCGATTTTTTACGCGCTATTCCTGGAACCTCGATTGCGCAAGGTGTTTAGCCCCTTGATCAGCGGATTGTTTTACGCCCTCGGCATCTGGCTCGTCAACGCCTGGATAGTATTGCCGCTGCTGGGCATGGGCATTGCCGGCGAGTCGATCGTTCCGGCAAGCGGCATGATTTATTTCGCTTTTGCGCATACCGCGTTTTTTGTGATTCTTTCGTTGCTGTACGCAAAGTTTAAACGACAGCCTTCTTGATGATCAAAAGCAGTTCGGGAACTGATGGCATTGCTGTTGTATATAACTCAACGACTGAGATTTTTGCGGCGGCGATGTCGACCTGATTGTGTTGGAAATCCGACAGGCTCATAGAGCATCGGCACAGTCATTTTATTAACAAAGCCTGTCCGGGACGTTGCCGGTATTGTGTGTCCTTGGCACCTTTGGCGGCGGCCCGGGCGACCAGCGGATCGATGTCCCGCTGCAATTGTTCGCGCTGTGCCTGGCTGATATTCGGATTGCGCGAGATGGCGTGACGTACGTTGGGGTCTCGATCGTTGACGCAGGCGGCGACCATTTCCGCCGTCAGGTCCGGACGTTTTGCGATGCACAAACGGATA
>JAJYPZ010000170.1 GCA_021794855.1 Pseudomonadota bacterium
ACAATCTCGATTTAATGTACGCGCTGCCCAGGCAGTCGCTCGCTCAGGCGCAACGGGATTTGACAACGGCTATCGGCTATCGGCCGCCGCACCTGTCGTGCTACCACCTGACGCTGGAACCCAATACGCCTTTTTATTCCCGGCCGCCCGAACTGCCGGACGACGACCTGTCTGCCGACATGCAAATCATGATAGAAGAACAACTCGGGGATGCCGGGTATCTGCACTACGAAACATCGGCCTTTGCGCAACCCGGACGCCAAGCACGGCACAACCTTAATTACTGGCAATTCGGCGATTATCTGGGCATAGGCGCAGGCGCTCACAGCAAGCTGTCTTTTCACGACCGCATCATCCGCCAAGTGCGGCACAAGCATCCGCGCGCGTACATGGAGCAGGCGCTGGCCGGCAATCCCGTGCAAACCGAAAATCGCCTGGAAACCTCCGCCCTCGGCTTCGAATTCATGATGAACGCGCTGCGGCTGAATCAAGGCTTCCCTGCCAGCCTGTTTACCGACCGTACCGGATTACCCATCACCGCGTTGCAAACGCAGCTGAAATCGGCCGAAGAACGCGGACTACTGGAGCGCGACTATCTCCGCATTGCGCCGACGCCCCTCGGCCGGCGTTTTTTAAACGATTTGCTCGGCCTGTTCCTGCCCGCATCATGACTGCGCCAGCGCAATTCGAACGTACCGGGATATTGATCGGGCAGGCCGGCATCGCGCGGCTTGCAAGCCGGCATGTATTCGTCGCCGGCCTCGGCGGCGTGGGCGCGTACTGCGCGGAAGCGCTGGCTCGCGCCGGCATCGGCAAACTCACGCTGATAGACCATGATACCGTCGCGATCAGCAATATCAATCGCCAGCTCCCGGCGCTGCTATCGACCGTCGGCAGCCGCAAAATCGACCTGATGCGGGCGCGCATTCTGAACATCAACCCCGCATGCATACTGACGACCCAGCCGATTTTCCTCAATACGGAAAACGTGGAGCAATACGTCCCAGGCGACGCCGATTACGTCATAGACTGCATCGATTCGCTCAATTGCAAAGTAGCTCTGGTCGCAAGCAGCCTCAACCGCGGTCTGAACGTCGCATCAAGCATGGGCGCCGGCAACCGGCTCGACCCCAGCCGGGTCCGGCTCGCCGACATCAGCAAAACCGAAATGTGTCCGCTCGCCCGCATCATGCGCAAGCGTTTGCATAGAGTGGGGATCAAAACCGGCATCCTGACGGTATTTTCCGACGAGCCGCCCGCTGCACCCTTGCCGCCGGTGGCGGTAGACGGCCCCGGTCGCGCCCGCGCCGTGAACGGCACGATCAGTTATATGCCGGCGCTGTTCGGCTTGATGCTGGCGGGGGAAGTGATTAGGCGGTTGCTGGCGGAGTAAGGGCACCGGTTGTTGCTAACACTATCTCTGATAGCAAGGAATAGTTTTTTTGCTACAGCTCGATTACCCTGCTTTTCCAGCCACTACTCTATCTTTTTTGAAAAAATAATTTGAAATTCGTTTGCGCAAAGGAATATCGTAATATTTTTCCAGCCAGACCGATAGCACAATGAGAATTACAACGAGAACAACTCCGCTGATTGGGGCAAATGTTTGCACCGTTCTTTTAATCGGATACGCCAAAATTTCACCGACAGGTATATGCAGCACATAAACAGGGTAACTGGCAGCCCCCAACATAACCAGCAAACCTTGTAATTTAGTACTCTTGCCATGTGAAGCGGCTAGTACCGCAATGGGGAATATAACGGCAACCGAAATCGCATCGATTATCCAATTAAACCCTTCGACACTGGGCGACCCTAAAACGATCGCTATAGCAAAAACAGCTATCCATGCTACGTAAGGCTTGTCCAGAAAAAATTTAAACCTGGAATGATGCCTAAATAGTAGAAGTCCTAAAAAAATACCAAAAATCGAACGCGCAAAACCTGCAATAAATGAAGCTTTCTCCCAATAAAAACCCGTGTCCAGGTTTCCATTCAAATACGAGGATCGTACCATCAAGAACCCAAAACCCAGAACAATCGCTGCTAAAACATAATTATTCAGAACAGGTCTTATTGCTGCGTATAAAAAATTCACTACCAGCTCAAAGAAGAGGCTCCAATAAACGCCATTAATTGGAAAAAGACCATTATCACCGGCTATGTGCGAGGGGAGAAACATGGATGTAAACGCCACCACGCTTAAAATACTTAGCAGGCCGGTATTATCTATTTCGTGTTTCAGAGTTAGCCTGCCGATAAAAAGCGCTGATGAAATAAGCACCGATAAAATAAATACAGGATATAGCCTGATTAAACGAATTAAAACAAATTTCGGGAAAGTGATAATGCCGGTTCTAATCTTTTCGTCATAGGCATAGGCAATAACGAATCCGCTTAAAATGAAAAATAAATCTACGGCGAGATAACTTCTGTAAAAACTTAAATGCCAGTAATCCACAGTATGGCGTGTCATTACAAATATGGCTGCCATGCCTCTGATGCCATCCAGAAATGCATATCTGTTATGATTCAATTTCGATCCTTATGCAGCAAATAAATCCGGTCTTTGCGCAAATTTAATAGTTGACAGTCTAAATTACCGTTCTCGACAATATCGTCTGATACCGGTCGAACACCAGATCGGCGATACGTTCGTAGCTCCGGTTCTGCTTTACCCAGCCGGGGCCGAGCTGACCCATTTTGGTCGACTGTTCCGGCTGCGATATAAGCTGAATGATTGCATTGGCGAAGGCTTCGGCAGACCACTCCACGCACAAACCGGCTCCGCTTTCCTGAATGATGCGCGACTGTTCGGGATGATCGTTGGCGACGACAGGTTTACCCAAGGCCATGTATTCGATTATTTTAGTCGGCGAGGTTGAACGCAGAACCGGGGTCGGATAAAAAGGCGAGACGCAGATTGCTGCGCTTTCGACCATCTTCCATGCGTCGTCCATAGGCAAAAATCCGGTGAATGTGACCACTTTTTCCAAACCCAGCCGCTGCACTTCATCCTCTAGAAATTGCCGGTCTTCGGGTGCGTCGCCATTCCCGACGAATATCAGTCTCGCTTGCGGCGCTTTTTTGATGACCTCAACCATTGCATGCAGCAATACCTCCAGTCGTCGCACCCGCGCCAGCGTACCAAGGTAAATCACCGTACCTGCAATCGCTTCGCCACTTTGTCTGGCGAACACTTCATCGGCGACCCCCATCGGCACTGCCGTCATTTTTTCAGGCGCGATACCGTGGGCCATGATGTCCCGTTTCATTTGTTCGCTTTGCACAAAAGCATGATCCGCATAAGGAAGAATGATCCGGTACAACAACCAGGATGTAGTATGCCCCATCCATCGGGAATACCAGGGGTGACGGCTGCGCTTTTCTTTCGCGTCCAGTAATCTGGCTTCCGGAAAAGGATACGATAACCAGAATACAAAGGGGATGCGTTTTAAACGGGCTATCATTAACCCTATTACCGCGGCATAAAAAGTATCCCGAGCCTGAACCACGTCATATTTGCCTGCCAGACCTACAGGTATTAATTTGAGCATCCCCAGAAATTCGTTCATCTTTCCGAAAAGCTTGCCCGCCATTCCGGCATTGCCCCCCTTGCCTACCATATAAGCCGTCTGATTACGCCAAACGGTTTTTTTCCACGAGCCTGCGAATGGGGAACTCAACATCACCCAATCGATATCAAACCCGCGCCGGGCAAGACGCAGAGCAAAAAGGTCGCTTACATCTACTCGCTCACCCATGTCCCAGCTAGGCAGAATACTTAACATTCGGATGCCTGGAGCAGCAAAGTTGAAGTCGTCCGGTCTGGAAAAGCCTCCCTGAATATCAGAACCCATCAATCGATCCCTGGTACCATAATTGAGAAAAAATATTTACACACGCTTTTCCACTCATAATTAAAACGCTAACTCTTGTGCCGTAAATTTTCTTCCACAGACAAACAGCGCGACTTTATCATCCCATATTGCCACTATAACATGAGCGCTCACGGATCAAACAACGGATATTGTTACCGGAACGAGCGACCATTCGTCTTTATCGTCGCGGACAAGATTCCGGCTGGTTCCAGTCGTCTCAAATCCAATAACGCCGTCGCTTTATC
>JAJYPZ010000171.1 GCA_021794855.1 Pseudomonadota bacterium
GGGGTGATTTTATTCGGCATCGGTTTGCTGGGCGAATACATAGGCCGGATTTATCTGCAGGTACGACAACGGCCGCGCTATCTGATCGAGAGCATGCTGGGCAACGAGGATTAGTCCGATGCGCGCTGTAGTATTTGCCTATCATGATGTCGGTGTGCGTTGCCTGTCGGTATTGCTTGATGCCGGGGTAGACGTCGGCCTGGTCGTGACCCATCAGGACGCTCCTGGTGACGTAATCTGGTTCGAGAGCGTAGCCGAACTGGCTACCCGTTGCGGCATACCGGTCATTACGCCCGACGACCCCAACACACTCGCTATCGTGGCACAAATTGCCGCGCTGCAACCGGATTTTATATTTTCCTTTTACTACAAGCTGATGCTCAAAGCCCCTCTGCTTGCCATTCCTCAACGCGGCGCATTGAACATGCACGGTTCGCTGCTGCCGTACTACCGCGGCCGGGTGCCGGTCAACTGGGCGATCATCCACGGTGAAACGCAGACCGGGGCTACGCTGCATTACATGACCGTGAAGCCGGATGCCGGCGACATCGTGGACCAGACGGCCGTACCGATTCTGGCGGACGATACCGCCGCCGACGTATTCAAAAAAGTCGTTTGCGCGGCCGAAATCACGTTGCATAGATCCTTGCCGAATCTCAAGGCAGGCACGGTGCGCACCATACCCCAGGATCTGAGTCTGGGCGGCTATTTCGGCGGACGAAGGCCGGAGCACGGCCGCATCGACTGGTCGCTTTCCGCGGCAGCCATACATAATCTGATTCGTGCCGTCGCACCGCCTTATCCCGGCGCATATACCACTTTGCTCGGGAAACCTTTGCGGGTATTGCGCAGTCGAATTATCGACTTCGATTCAAACAACGATGCCAAGTCCGAACTTTTTTGCGATAATCATGCCTGTTACGTTCGTTGCGGCGGTGGTGGGACGCTGCAATTGCTTAAAATGGAATGGGATGGAAGAGCCGCCCATCCCGCTGAACTAGTGCGCCATATCGGCGATGAATCGATATTATTAACATAATCAACAACTTAAGAGATGCTCATGAAAAAAATCCTCATTCTGGGGGTGAACGGTTTTATCGGTCACCACCTGTCCAAGCGTATTCTGGAAACCACCGACTGGGAAATTTACGGCATGGATATGATGCAGGATAAAATTACCGAGTTCGCCGAACATCCGCGTTTTCATTTTTTTGAAGGCGACATCACCATCAACAAGGAATGGATCGAATATCACGTCAAGAAATGCGACGTCATTTTGCCTCTGGTAGCGATAGCGACTCCAGCCACGTACGTCAACGATCCCTTACGCGTTTTCGAGCTCGATTTCGAAGCCAATTTGCCTATCGTGCGGCAATGCGTCAAATACCGCAAACGCATACTTTTTCCGTCGACTTCCGAAGTCTACGGCATGTGTCACGACGAACAGTTCGACCCGGAAAATTCGGAGCTGGTGCTCGGCCCCATCAACAAGCCGCGCTGGATCTATTCCTGCTCCAAGCAACTGATGGATCGGGTCATCTGGGCTTACGGCATGAAAGGCCTGCTCGATTTCACCCTGTTCCGTCCGTTCAACTGGATCGGCGCCGGCCTCGACAGTATCCATACCCCCAAAGAAGGCAGTTCGAGGGTGATCACTCAATTCCTCGGGCACATCGTTCGCGGCGAAGATATAAAACTGGTCGACGGCGGTCAGCAAAAACGTGCCTTTACGTACATCGCCGACGGCATTTCGGCCATGATGAAAATCATTGAAAACAAAGACGGCATCGCATCGGGAAAAATCTACAACATCGGCAATCCCCACAACAATCATTCGATCCGCGACCTGGCAACCATGATGCTGGATATGGCCAAAACTTACCCCGAATACAAGGACAGCGCTGCAAAAGTCCATATTGTAGAAACAACGGCGGTAGATTATTACGGCAAAGGTTATCAGGACGTGCAAAACCGGGTTCCGAAAATCGACAATACCATGCAGGAACTGGACTGGAAACCTGAATTTACCATGCAGCAGGCACTCGAGCACGTATTCGAAGCGTATCGCGGCCAGGTAGGAATGGCGCGAGCGCTAATGGATTAAGGCGGAATTCCGCGCGTTTCTCACTCGCCGGCCACCGCCGGCGCACTTCCCTGCCACTTTCAGGACGACTTCAGCATGCGTATGCTTGCGTTAAAAATCGATGTCGACACCTATCGCGGAACGCAAATCGGCGTTCCGCGCCTGGCAAAAATACTTAAACGCTATCATGCCGGCGCTACCTTCCTGTTCAGCCTGGGGCCGGATCATACCGGTCGAGCCGTAAAGCGCGCTTTACGCCCCGGCTTCATGAAAAAGGTATCGCGCACCTCCGTACTGGAACATTACGGCTGGAAAACCCTGCTCTACGGCACGCTTTTACCCGGTCCCGACATCGCCCGCAAATGCGCGGACATACTACGCGATATCGCCGCACAGGGCTTCGAAACCGGCATACATACCTTCGATCACGTCAAATGGCAGGATCATGTCGCCCGCCAGAGCCGCGACTGGACCATTGCCGAAATGAATAAAGCCTGGCAAAGCTATCGCGCCGTATTCGGCAAGGATCCGGTTACGCACGGCGCCGCCGGATGGCAAATGAACGACGCTGCCTTTATTCAGGAGCAACAGTGGGGATTGGCCTACTGCTCGGATTCCCGCGGGACGCATCCGTTTATTCCGGTTCTGGACGATGGAACCAGAACTTGCCCACAACTGCCGACTACGCTGCCTACTCTGGACGAACTGATCGGTTGCGGCAATATTAACGATACCAACGTTGCCGAAGCGCTGCTGCAGATGACGGCCGATGACAGATCTACGGGTCATGTTTATACCTTGCACGCCGAACTCGAAGGCATGAAACTCGAGCCGGTACTCGATAAGCTTTTGCGCGGCTGGCAATCTCAGGGCTATAAGCTCGTCAGCATGGCCGAATATTATGCGGCGCTCGACATCGAACGCCTGCCGGTAGAACGCGTGATTCAAGGCAGCATCGCAGGCCGCTCAGGCACGCTCACATTGCAGGAACCCGCTCGCTAATTCGTATGTTTCGTCCTATTCCGTTATTTTTTGTAATCGTTCTGGCTATCGCATATGTATTGCCGGGCCTGGTCGGCCATGAGCCCTGGAAACAGGATGAAAACTACATTTTCGGTATCGTGTATCACATGCTGCAAAGCGGAGACTGGGTAGTACCGCAAAATGCCGGCGAACCGTTTATGGAGAAACCGCCTTTATATTATTGGGTCGCAGCCGGCCTGGCGTGGCTAAACCGCAACTGGCTGCCTTTACCGGATGGGGCGCGTCTCGCCAGCGGACTGTTTACTTCTCTGACCTTATTGTTTACCGGACTTACCGCGCGGCATTGCTGGGGAGCCGGGACAGGACGTTATGCCGTCATTGCGCTCATGGCCAGCTTCGGCCTGCTCTACGAGAGCCATTTCATGATCGCCGATGTGCCGATGCTGACCGGCTTTACGATTGCATGCTACGGTTTTGCGCTGAGCCTGCAACGACCGCTACGGGCTGGGCTCTGGCTGGGCATCGGTACAGGCATAGGTTTTCTCGCCAAGGGGCTGCTGATTCCGGGTGCGATCAGCGTCATAGCCGTTCTGCTGCCGGCGCTCTTTGCAAACTGGCGGCGACGCGAGTACGTCAGCACCCTGATTGTTGCCGGCATAGTTTGCCTGCCCGCCCTGCTGATCTGGCCGGTCGCGCTGTACCTGCGTTCTCCCCGCCTGTTTTACGACTGGTTCTGGCTCAATAACGTAGGACGTTTCCTGGGATTTTCCGTGCCGCAACTGGGCGCCGACAATTCCGTCGATTTTTGGCCCAGAACCTTGCCCTGGTTTACTTTTCCGGTTTTACCGCTTGCGCTGGTCAGTCTATGGCAACAGCGCAAGCAATTGCCCTTTAATCCCTCGCTGCAGCTTGGTCTGGTTGCATTTCTGACTTATGCGCTGATCATGCAATTTTCGGCCTCGGCGCGCACCGCTTACGGTTTGCCCATGCTGACAGCGCTTGCGCTGCTCGGAGCGCCTGCGGTACTTACCTTACCCCGGCGCATCAAC
>JAJYPZ010000172.1 GCA_021794855.1 Pseudomonadota bacterium
GATTGCGCGCTACAATCCCCCAGATATTGTTTTTCTGGTGGCTGTAATCCTTGATCGTTTGCAATTCGGCCACTTTACCGTCGATCGACCGGACCATCGCGTAAAACGGCGAGCTGCCTTCGAGATACACGAATTCGTTGATCAGCAGGCTGGACACCAGCGGGCCTTTGATGCGATACCAGGTATGGCCTTCCACCTGCCAGGATTCCATCCCTTTGCCGTGCTTGTCCCAGAAATCCGCCGGTAGCTCGCGCACGCCCGCATACAGCAGATCGGTGTCTTCCAGCACTTTATCGTTGAAATAGTCTTCCGCCAGCAAACCCAGCGCACGCGCCTTGATGCGCATGTTGATATCTTTGGTGACCAGAATCACCGGCCGGGTCGGCTGCTCCTGCCGTAAACTCAGCACGACGCCCAGAATCTGGTTATCGACTTTGCTGGACGGCAGGCTGGCCGGCAAACTGCCCTGAATGGCGCGGGTTTGCAGGAATAACCGTCCCATGACCGATTTGCGGCTATTGCTGTTCAACGCGATACCTGCTTCGATCGCGTCTTCGGAACCGGAGACGATTTCATCAAGAAAACGGCTCGCCTGCCGCGCATTGCGAGCAACTTCCGTCATACCTTTCTTGTTCTGGTCGAGCTCTTCCAATGTTGCCATGGGTAAAAACACATCGTGCTCTTCAAACCGGAATAAACTGGCCGGATCGTGCATCAAAACATTCGTGTCCAGCACGAATAGCTTGGTAACGGCGGTAGGTTTGCGAGCCATCTATTTCTCCTATAGGGATTTCAGAGTATCTAAAACAACTTGGGCGTGTCCCGCGGATTTAATGCCGCGCCATTCATGGATCAAATTACCGTTCTCGTCGAATAAAAATGTGCTTCGATCTATCCCCTCCACTTCTTTGCCGTACATGTTTTTCATTTTCATTACCGCAAACTGTTTGCACACTGCACCGGTTTCGTCGGCCAGCAACTCGAAAGGCAATTCCAGCTTGGCTTTGAATTTTTCATGCGAAGCGACGCTGTCGCGGGAGATCCCGACGATTTCGCAATTCAACCGCTGAAATTCGGGATATAAGTGCCGAAAATCGGCCCCTTCTACCGTACAGCCCGGCGTATCGTCCCTGGGATAAAAATAGACGACGAGCTTTTTGCCGCGCGCCTCGCCGGATTTAAACGTTTTGTTACCCGTGGCGGGCAGTGAGAATTCCTGCATTGCGTTTTCCTTTTCTTGATCAGACGGATTTCAATAATACGATGACTGCGCCGCTGCCGCCGTCGACAGCGCGCGCCTGACAGAACGCCAGCACTTCGTCCTTTTGCATCAGCCAGCTTTTGACTTTGGTGCGCAATACCCCTTCGCGGTTTTTCGAACCCAGACCCTTGCCGTGGATAATGCGCACGCAACGCACATCGCGTTTGCGGCAGTTCGCCAGAAACAGCGTCACGGCAAGCCGCGCTTCGGTGCTGACCATGCCGTGCAGATCGAGCTCTGCCTGCAGGACCCAGTGACCGCGGCGCATTTTACGCAGCGTGTCGCGGCGCAGCCCCGGGCGCAGAAAAACCAATTCTTCGCCCGATTCCACCCCATCGTCCCATGCGATATGGTCCGACAAGCTGTCGGCCAGCACATTCTGTTCGTCGCGCAGCAAGCTACGCGGGATCGCTGCCGGCAACACCGTGGCGGGCAAAATCCTGCCCTGACTGGCGATAGGCCGAGCATCCTTGACCGCGGCACGAAACAGCGCGACTTCGTCGGGTTTGAGCGAGAGGGATGCGCGATCGGTACTCATGACGATATTATTTTGCCAGCTTTTCCAGATAGCGGTCGGCGTCGAGCGCCGCCATGCAACCGGTGCCCGCGCTGGTGATCGCTTGCCGATAGATATGATCCTGCACATCGCCCGCAGCGAATACGCCAGGGATATTGGTGGCTGTCGCATTACCGCGATGACCGCCCTGCGTGACGATATAACCGCTTTCCATATCGATCTGGCCTACGAACAGATCGGTATTCGGTTTATGGCCTATCGCAACGAAAACGCCAGTTACCGCTATATCTTTGGTTTTGCCATCAGCCGTCGATTTGATCCGCATCCCGGTCACGCCGGTTTTGTCGCCCAGCACTTCGTCGAGCTGATGATTGAGTTCGAGACTGATCTTGCCCTCCGCTACCTTGGCCATGAGCCGGTCGATCAGGATTTTTTCCGATTTGAACGTATCGCGGCGGTGCACTACCGTCACATGGCTGGCAATATTCGCCAGATACAAGGCTTCCTCGACCGCCGTATTGCCGCCGCCGATTACTGCCACATCCTGATTTTTGTAAAAAAATCCGTCGCACGTGGCGCAACCGGAGACGCCTTTACCCATGAACGCCTGTTCCGATTCCAGGCCCAGATACATGGCCGATGCGCCGGTGGCAATGATCAGGGCATCGCAGGTATACGTTCCCTGGTCGCCGATCAGGGTAAGCGGTTTTTCCTGCAATCGTGCAGTATGAATATGATCGAAAATGATTTCGGTATTAAAACGTCGCGCATGCTTCTCAAACCGCTCCATCAATTCCGGTCCCTGAACGCCGTCGGCGTCGGCCGGCCAATTATCGACCTCGGTAGTCGTCATCAATTGGCCGCCCTGCGCCATGCCGGTGATCAATACCGGATTCAGGTTGGCGCGAGCCGCGTAAACGGCTGCCGAATATCCGGCCGGTCCCGACCCTAAAATCAGTAAACGCGAATGCTTCGTTTCAGCCATAACTCTTAATGCTCCAGGTAATTTAAACGGACACTATTAATATAGTTTTACTTATTGCAGAAATTCTAACAGGATTACTCCAATCTTTACCAAGCTTCACGTTATAATTTTAAACTTGAATCTCAGTGCAGGACGCCTTATGCATAACTCGAATAATCGCAACCGTACTTGCGAACCGGCCGGCAGAGACCGGAACCGCAGTATTTGCGGCCGCCACCGGACAAGGCGCGCCGGCTTGTGCCACTCAGGAACGATATGCGCACGTTTCTTCTAATTTGTTGACGGACCTTATTCGAATATGTTCACTCCCCGCCGGCGAGCCGCCGCTACGCCCCGAAAACCCCTGCCGCCCAAAGTCGTCAGACTGTTGCGCGAAACCGGCTGGCTGATAGGCGCAGCCATTGCATTCGCGCTGGCGCTGATATTGCTCAGCCATTCGGCCGCCGATCCCGGCTGGTCGCACAGCAGCCATGCCGCCATCAGCAATTTCGGCGGTCTGTTCGGCGCTTATACCGCCGATCTGTTTCTGATGCTGTTCGGCTATTCGAGCTGGTGGTGGGTCGTTTTGGCCGGCTTCGGCACCTGGCGCAGCTACCATCGCATGCAAGCAGAGCAGCAAGAAACTCCCGATCACCGTCCCGCCCTTATACACGGCGCCGGCTTTGCCTTGCTTTTGCTCGCCAGCAGCGGCCTGGAATCGATCCGTCTGCACAGTCTTGACTATCGGCTGCCCGAACAGGCCGGCGGTATCGTAGGCACGCTGAGCGGCGACCTAATCGTCCAGATACTCGGTTTCACCGGCGGCACCGTTGCTTTGCTGGTTTTGATCGCAGTTGGCTGGAGTCTGTTCAGCGATATATCGTGGCTCGCCGTCGCCGAGTCCGCCGGGGCCGCTATTGAAAACAGCGGGATGCGCCTGATGAAATTCTGGACCGACTGGCGTCTCAAGCGTGCCGGAGCGAAGGCGACCCGCCATCGCGACGAAATCGTCCAGGTGCAGAAGCAACGCATGGCGCAACAGGAACCGGTCATTATCGAGCCACCTCCGCCCACAATTATCAAATCGGTGCGGGTGGAAATCGAAAAGCAGGCGCCGCTGTTCGCCGAAATGCCCGATTCCCCGTTACCGCCGCTGCATTTGCTCGATGCGGCCAGTCCGCCGGTCGAAAGTCTGACTACGGAGACGCTGGAATTCACCTCCCGCCTGATCGAGCGCAAACTCAACGAATTCAACGTGCAAACCCGCGTCGTCGCCGCCCTGCCGGGACCGGTCATCACCCGCTACGAGATCGAGCCGGCTTCCGGCGTCAAAGGCAGCCAGATCCTCAATCTCGCCA
>JAJYPZ010000173.1 GCA_021794855.1 Pseudomonadota bacterium
AATTAATCCCGATGTCAGGTAATCCCGATGTCAGGCGCGGTTACCAGCCGCTGAAATGCACAGCAGGAATTTATCTTGCCCCCATGCTGCTGTTCATGCCGTTTTGCATTCCGCTACCTTCCATCCGGCGCCCCGTCCGTTGCTGCGCCTGATTCCGCATAATGGTCGCGTCACTCTGCGAATTGGATTGCATAATGGCTTTCTGCGTATCCTGGTGAGGTAATGGATTCGGCGGCGCAGGAATACCGACGGACCTGTTACCCATGACCGGCATGGCTTGAGTACCGTCCGCATAACTAAGCGAGGAAAGAAGAGAAAGGGCGAGAGCGATAATGAGACAGCTTTTATTTTTCATTTACATACTCCTCTAGTCTATATTCGGCGGCAATTTACCCGCTATAAAAATTAGAGGCCCGTATTGCAGAAATGTTCACTACAGAATGCACAATGCGCTCAGCGAAAGATTAATCACGCAAACCGAGCACATCTTCCATATCAAAACAGCCACGTCCGCTATCTGCGAGAAACTGCGCGGCGCGTAGCGCGCCTTGCGCAAAAGTCAGCCGGCTGGTTGCTTTATGCGTAATTTCGACCCGTTCGCCGATACCTGCAAATAAAACCGTATGGTCGCCAACGATATCGCCGCCGCGCACCGTTGCAAAACCGATCGTCGACGGATCGCGTTCGCCGGTAATGCCTTCGCGTCCGTACACCGCGCATTCGCTTAAAGTGCGGCCCAGGGCATCGGCCACCACTTCGCCCATACGCAGGGCCGTGCCAGACGGCGCATCGGCTTTATGGCGGTGATGCGCTTCCAGTATCTCGATGTCGTAGCCCTGATTTAAAACCCGGGCGGCGATCTGCAGCAATTTGAACGTCAGATTGACGCCTACGCTCATATTCGGAGCGAACACGATGCCGATGTCCTGGCCCGCATCGACGATCAACTGTTTTTGCCCGGCGTCGAAACCGGTCGTTCCTATCACCATATTGACGCCGGTACGCCGGCATAAGGCCAGATGCTCCAGAGTCGCCGCCGGACGGGTAAAATCGATCAGCACATCGGCACCGGCCAATGTCGCCGCCATATCGGCGCTGAGAGGAACATCGGCGGAACCGCCGTAAACCGTTGCCGGCCGGCCGATATCCGGGCTGCCGGACCGCACCAGCGCGCCATGCAGAACGTAGCCCGGAGTCTGTCCGATTGCCGTCAGCAAAGCCTGACCCATGCGTCCCGAGCTGCCTGCCACCACTATTTTCAAATCTTGCTTCATGCTTCCCGTTCCGATGCCGTCTTAGTTTGAATTAATCGCTTACAAATCTACGCAACCCATTGCATACGATTTATCGCCGGAATATCGTCAGCTTTTACCCGGAGCCGGAGTTGCCGGAGTTGCCGGAGTTGCCGGAGTTGCCGGAGTTGCCGGAGTTGCCGGAGTTGCCGGAGTTGCCGGAGTTGCCGCCATATCGCTCCCCATGTCATGCTTGACGATATGATCGAGCTTGTCGTCAACAAAAAATACGGACACCCTGCGGCTGGCTATCATACGTCCGTCATGCCGCATGGTGTAAACATAATCCCATCGATTGGCGTGGAAGATATCCTGCAATACCGACGTACCCATGATAAATTGTACTTGCGCGCGCGTCATGCCGGGCTTCAACTGATCCACTTTACTTTCGGTAACGTCGTTGCCCTGCTGGATATCGATTTTATACGGCGCCAGAAAATTATATTTAGCCAGACTGGAAAAACTCGGCCAGCTGCTGCAACCAGTCAAACCGGATAAAATCGCGATTGACGACATCAAAATAAAAAGCACGCGCATAACGAGTATTTGCAAAGTCATATAAAGCCTCTATGATAGCTTAAATCATTTACGAGAAATACGGCCGGCTATGAGTGCACCCTCCGATTTGAAAAATATAGGCTTAAAAGCGACGCTGCCCCGCCTGAAAATCCTGGAGTTGTTCGAAACCTGCGAAAAAAGGCATTTAACGGCGGAAGACGTTTATCGCATGCTGATCGGGGAAGAGATCGATATCGGCCTGGCTACCGTCTATCGGGTTTTGACCCAGTTCGAGCAGGCCGGACTCCTCATCCGCCATCATTTCGATAGCGATAAAGCCGTCTATGAACTCAATATCGGCAATCATCACGATCATCTGGTTTGCATCCAGTGCGGTCATGTCGAAGAATTTTTCGATGAAGAAATAGAACGCCGTCAAAGAAACATTGCGGCGGAACGCGGCTTCACGATACAGGATCACTCCCTGCATCTGTACGTCAATTGCACCAAAACCGCTTGCCCGCATCGCGCCGGATTAAAATAACAAAACAAATCATGGATCTTTACGGTATACCCAATTGCGATACAGTCAAGAAAGCCCGTTTATGGTTGACGCAACATCAACTGGAGTACCGGTTTCACGACTTCAAAAAAGAAGGCGTCACGCCTGCCCTGCTTACCGCCTGGGCGGAACGGACCGGCTGGGAAAAGCTGCTCAACCGCTCCGGTACGACCTGGCGCAAACTGCCCGAAGACATCCGGGCCGGCATTGCCTCTCCCGCCGCCGCGTTTGCCTTGATGACCGAACATACCAGTCTCATCAAACGGCCTGTACTCGTTCATCAAGACCGCGTGCTCGCCGGTTTTAACGAAGCCGAATATACCGCTCTCTTTCTTTAATCAACGCAGAAAAACATGAACGATACCTTACAACTGACGCAAGACCTGATTGCGCGGCGCTCCGGCACTCCCAACGATGCGGGCTGCCAGGCCATGATACAAACGCGACTTGCCCCGCTGAATTTCCGTTTCGAGACCATAATATCCAACGGCGTCACTAATTTATGGGCGCGGCGCGGCGACAGCGCGCCGCTAATATGCTTTGCCGGCCACACCGACGTTGTACCGACAGGCCCGCTGGAGCAATGGCATTCCGACCCGTTCACGCCCACCATCCGCGACGGTAATTTATACGGACGCGGCGCCGCCGACATGAAAGCCTCGCTGGCGGCATTCGTCACCGCCATCGAAGACTTCGTCGGCACATACCCCGACCATCCCGGCTCGATCGCGCTGCTCATTACTTCCGACGAAGAAGGCGTCGCCACCGACGGCACGGTCAAAGTCGTCGAGACCCTCGCCGAGCGCGGCGTAAAAATAGACGCCTGCATCGTCGGCGAACCGACCTGCGTCGCCCGCCTCGGCGACACCATCAAAAACGGCCGTCGCGGCTCCCTGTCCGGCCGCCTCGCGGTCAAGGGCATCCAGGGCCATATCGCGTATCCGCATCTGATCCGCAACCCCATCCACCAGGCTGCGCCGGCGATAGCCGAACTCGCCGCGACGGTATGGGACGAAGGCAACGAATATTTCCCCGCGACCAGTTGGCAGATTTCCAACATTCACGGCGGCACCGGCGCCACCAACGTCGTTCCGGGCACAGTCACAATCGATTTCAACTTCCGTCACGCCACGGTCAGCAGCAAAGACAGCCTCAAAACGCGCGTCCATGCCATTCTCGACAAACACGGTCTGGAATACGAACTGGACTGGGAAGATTCCGGCAACCCTTATCTGACGCCGCGCGGCAGCCTGGTCGAGGCCATCGGCACCGCAATCAGACAGATAACCGGGCTGGACACCGAACTTTCAACCACCGGCGGCACCTCGGACGGCCGTTTTATCGCCGCAATAGCGACGCAAGTCGTCGAATTCGGCCCGGTCAACGCCAGCATACACAAGCTAAACGAGCACATTGCCGTCGCCGACCTGGAACCGCTCAGCGCGATCTATCGAACCACTCTGAAGGAATTGCTGATCAAATGAAAACGGATTATTTCCTCGATACCGACGCTCTGATCACCCTGCGCGACTGGCTGCGCTTCGGTATCAGCCGGATGAATCAGGCGCAAGTCCATTTCGGCCACGGCACGTTCAACGCCTATGACGAAACCGCTTACCTGTTGTTGCGCACGCTGCATTTACCGCCAGAT
>JAJYPZ010000174.1 GCA_021794855.1 Pseudomonadota bacterium
CTTGCGCATCAGCGGCTTACGCAGCTTGGCTGCCGAATACTGCTTCATAATGCCAGCAGAACCTTTTGCGCACAGCACGCCCTGATTGGTCGGATGATTGCGGTTACCTTGAATAAACCGGACCTTATCTTCTTCCAGAGTAACCTTGATACCGCAGCGGCATGCGCACATGTAACAAGTAGTAAATTTGATTTCCTGCTTGTCGTGATTTTCGATTTTTACAATTGCATTCATTGAGATAGCGACTTTTTAAAAAAGTGGACAATAACCTGAGCATCGCATTTTCTCTCAGCGTCCCATTTAACGCAAACTATAATCTTTAATGGGGTTATAAATATTATTAAAAGCCGATACCAACTCCATCTCAGCTGTTTACGCCCCTGTGTTTCCATGATAAAGTTTTGCGAGTTTGCATTTCCATTAAACACATGGATACGTTCCCGAATTCAAAAACCGAGCGTGATGCTCAGCAACAATAGGAGTATGGCAGTGGATAAGAGCAACTTCAAAGAGAACACACGTTACACCATCACTTGGCGCGCACCGGATGGCAAACTGCGTCCCGCCAACATCTACGTATACAAGATGTTTGAAAATGCCATGATTGCACGCATGACGGACAAGAGCGGTTTTCTGTACAAGATCGCTTACGATGACGTAACAAAAATCGTCATGGAAAAAGCAGTTGCGCAAGAAGACCAGTACGGCATCCCATCCGCCGTTCTGGACGAAAAGGTATGGAAAGACCGTACCATGATGGAACGTTATTCTTCCTCGCCGCACATGGGCAAGTAAGCATCATTTGCGACGGTGCCCGCACCGTCGCCCATCACTTGACAAGCCGTACGCAAGCTCTAAACTAGACGCTTCTACGTTACCGATTCAACTTCAGCTTGAACGATATTTCAATTGGCGTGCTCCTGTTGGCACTGCTGGCTTTACTGCTTCTTTCCGCTTTCTTCTCCGCATCCGAAACCAGCATGATGGCGATCAATCGCTATCGGCTACGCCATTTGGCGCGCCAGGGACACCGCGGAGCCAAACGCACTGCCGAATTGCTTGCCAGCACCGACAAACTGCTCGGCGTCATCCTGCTCGGCAACAACCTCATTAACGCTGCATCGGCCACACTGGTCACCTATATTTCGATACGGCTATTCGGCAACAGCGAATGGGTACTCGGCATCGCCACCCTAATCGTTACCTTTGCTATTCTGGTATTCAGCGAAGTTACTCCGAAAGTCATCGGCGCCGCCTACCCGGAAAAAATCGCTCTCTCGGCCAGCTTCATTCTGCGTCCGTTACTGACATTGGCATACCCGGTGGTCTGGTTTGTGAATTTATTTGTACAGGCATTGTTGCGCCTGATGCGCTTGCGTCCGAATGTCGACAGCACCGAAAACATTCTGGGCATAGAAGAGTTACGTTCGCTCGTGCTGGAGTCGGGGAAACTGCTGCCATCCACCCACAAAAGTATATTGCTTAATCTGCTAGACCTGGAAAAAATCACCGTAGATGACGTGATGATGCCACGGCATCAAATCGAAGCCATCGCGCTGGATGAATCCGCAGAAATCATTACCCGCCAACTTACCAGCAGCCACCATACCCGCCTGCCGGTATATCGCGACCAACTTAATGATATCGTCGGCATCATTCATTTGCGCGACATCGCCCGGGACTTGCGCAATAACGACATCACCAGCGAAACCATCCTCGCCAATGCACAGGCGCCCTATTTCATTCCATCCGGCACATTACTCTTTAGCCAGCTGCGCCAATTCCAGGAAAATCAACGCAGCATCGGCTTGATCGTCGATGAATATGGCGAGTTACTGGGTTTATTATCCCTCGAAGACATCCTCGAAGAGATTGTCGGAGAATTAGGGAATTCAGCCCATCCGCAGCTCACCGGCTACATTCCGCAGGCCGATGGCAGCTGGCTGGTTGAAGGCATCAGCTCCATTCGTCAGGTCAATCGCAAATTAAAGCTGCGCCTGCCCGAATCCGGCCCTAAAACCATCAACGGCCTGATACTGGAGCATCTGGAAGACATACCTGAACCGGGCACCACGCTCAAAATAGAAAACTACCCCATCGAAATCATTCAGGTACAGGAACGCGCGGTAAAAACCGCCCGGATTTTCCCGCAACAAAAAGCGCTGTGACGGGTTTACAAACACTTTATCTCAGCGCATCATTATCCATGGGAATGCGACCACATAGTTTAATCACCTAATTACTATTCTAAAACATGTCAGCCACATCATCTCCGATTCTCCTAACAGGTCTCGCACGCGCCCTGGTCAGCCAACAATGGCTCACCGAAGAGGAAGCTGAGGCCCTGATGAAGCATGCCAAGAATAATAATGAGAGCTTTGTTACCCAGGTACTGAACACAAAAAAAATCAAGGCACTGAAACTGGCAGAATTTGCCGCGACCCAATTCGGATTTCCCTATTTCGACCTGAATGCAATCGACCCCGAAGTCATTCCCAAAAAAGTTCTCGACGCCAAGCTCATTCAGCACCGGCGTGTCGTGGCACTGTATCAACGCGGCAACCGGTTATCTGTAGCCGTCTCCGATCCGACCAATCTCCAAGCTATTGATGAAATCAAGTTTCAAACCAATCAGGCCGTCGATATTATCGTTGTCGAAGATGACAAGCTCGGCAAACTGATTACCCAGATCAGTGAAAGCGAAAATAACACTCTGGCCAGCCTGGATGCCGAAGACCTTGATCTCGACTTTACCGATGATGAAGCTATTGCCAAAGCCAAGGCCAATGAAGCCGAGACGGCGGACATCGATGATGCCCCTGTAGTCCGTTATCTGCAGAAGATATTGCTGGATGCGATCAATGACGGCGTGTCGGATATCCACTTCGAGCCCTATGAAAAATTTTACCGGATTCGGTATCGACTAGACGGCGTCTTGCGTGAAATCGCGCAACCCCCGTTAGCCATCAAAGACAAATTATCCTCCCGCATCAAAGTCATTTCCAAACTCGACATCTCGGAAAAACGCGTGCCACAGGATGGCCGCATGAAACTGGTATTGTCCAAAAACCGCGCCATCGACTTCCGCGTAAGCACGCTGCCTACCCTGTATGGCGAAAAAATCGTCATGCGGATACTCGATCCCACCAGTGCCACACTGGGCATAGATGCGCTGGGCTACGACCCCGACCAGAAGACCTTGTTACTGAATGCAGTCCAGCGCCCTTACGGCATGGTGCTGGTAACCGGACCGACGGGTAGCGGCAAAACCGTGTCGCTTTACACCTGCCTGAACATACTTAATCAGCCGGGAGTCAATATTGCCACCGCAGAAGACCCGGCGGAGATCAACCTGCCCGGCGTCAACCAGGTCAACGTCAACGATAAAGCCGGACTCACCTTCTCTGCCGCTCTGAAATCCTTTCTGCGCCAGGATCCGGACATTATCATGGTGGGTGAGATACGCGACCTGGAAACCGCCGAAATTGCCATCAAAGCGGCTCAAACCGGCCACATGGTATTATCGACGCTGCATACCAACGATGCCCCGTCAACGCTGACGCGTCTGATGAACATGGGAATTGCGCCATTCAATATCGCATCCAGCGTTATCCTGATCACCGCTCAGCGACTGGCGCGCAGATTATGCAAATGCAAACAGCCGGCCGATATTCCCAAAGCCGCACTGCTGCGCGCAGGATTTAGCGAAGAAGAACTGGATGGCAGCTGGACGCCTTATCGCGCGGTAGGCTGTGATATTTGCAAAGGAACAGGATACAAGGGACGGCTCGGTATTTATCAGGTCATGCCGATAACAGAGGCGATGACGCGCATAATCATGAGCAACGGCAACGCCATCGACATCGCGGATCAGGCGCGACGCGAAGGCGTCAGGGACTTGAGACGCTCGGGGCTGGATAAAGTCCGTGCAGGCCTGACCTCGCTGGAAGAAGTCGAATCGGTGACTAACGAA
>JAJYPZ010000175.1 GCA_021794855.1 Pseudomonadota bacterium
TACCGAACCGGAACTGCGCGACGGTAAATTTACCGGTCAGGTATGCGGCATTCCGAGCTTTCGTGAAGGTAAAATCACTCGCCTGCATCAATGGCTCGAAGGCATGGGGAAAACCATGAACGATTTTGATGAAAGCTGGTTTTATAGCGATTCTCTCAACGATTTACCCTTACTGGAGAACGTCAGCCATCCGGTTGCCGTCAATGCAGATCCGGTTTTACACGCCCATGCGCAGAAAAACGGCTGGCCGCAGATCAGCCTGGGACGACCTGAATGAATAAACCCGAGGCATTTTCTTGCCGGACTATATTGAACACGATTGATGCGCGACCTGAATTCGGCATGCCGTGAGAAATATATCAGTACTTATGATTAAACAATTTATGGCACGCTTTTTCAGAGCCAATAAAGCGAAAAGTGGAAATTTAGTGCGTTTGCAGCGTATCCCATACAGTCAGCACGGGCTAACGCGAAGCCAGATTTCGCCTTGCGCGCTGAAAGTTACCGATACTTTGCAACAGGCTGGCTTTACAGCTTTTATTGTCGGCGGTGCGGTTCGTGACCTGTTATTGAAATCCACACCAAAAGATTTCGACGTCGCCACCAACGCGACGCCGGAACAGATACACGCACTGTTTCGACGCTCTCACATCATAGGCCGCCGTTTTCGGCTAGTACATGTAATGTGCGGCAACGATACGATAGAAGTGTCGACTTTTCGGGCCAGCGCCTCGTCCGAAGAACATACCGGCCATGTTACGGACGATACCGGGCGCATAGTGCGAGACAATGTATTCGGCGGTCAGGAAAGCGACGCCCAACGACGTGATTTCACGATCAACGCCTTATATTACGACCCCTCGAATCAAGAAATCTGGGATTTTCAGGGCGGCCTGAACGATATCGAACGCAAATCGCTGCGCATTATCGGCGACGCCATGACGCGCTATCGGGAAGATCCCGTTCGAATGCTGCGTGCGGCGCGCTTTGCTGCGAAACTCGATTTTCATATCGATGAAAGCGCCAGAGCGCCTCTGGCGCAATTAGCCGATCTGCTGGGCAATGTTCCGCCCTCGCGCCTGTTTGACGAAATGCTCAAACTGCTGTTATCCGGACATGCTTTGCGCGCCATAGAACAATTACGTGCAGAGGGCTTGCATCACGGCATATTGCCAATGCTCGACGACTTAGTGGAAGAAGGATCGGGCAATCGCTTTATCGTCGCGGCACTCAAAAATACCGATACCCGGGTACAGACCGGAAAATCGGTATCGCCGGCCTTTTTATTCGCCACGCTGTTATGGCATGAGTTACAGATCCATCACCAGACACGTCTTGCCGCTGGCGAAATGACTACGCCCGCCTTGTTTTCCGCCATGGACGACACGCTGGAACAGCAGCGTACCCGTCTCGCGGTGCCCCGCCGACTGGACGGCATGATGAAAGAAATCTGGAGCCTGCAACCTCGGTTCGAACAGCGCTCGGGCTCTCGTCCGTTTCGGCTGCTCGGTCATCCGCGGTTTCGGGCCGGATACGATTTTCTTTTGTTGCGTGCTGAAAGCGGCGAAATCGACCTGGAGCTTGCGCGCTGGTGGACGGAATTCCAGGCGGCCGACGAAGGCCGACGGGCGGCGATGCTGACCGCCCCGGTTTCGACCGAGCAACCCAAACGACGCCGGCGCCGGAAAAAACCTTCCGCTGCGGAAACGGTAGAAATTGTTAATGAATGATTGCCTAGCCCGCCCAGTTGACGTATTTATCGCTCTGGGCAGCAATCTTGTCAATCCTGCCAGGCAGATTATGCTCGCGTTCGATGCCATTGCATGCTTGCCGGAAACCAGTCTGTGCTCGCGATCGTCACTTTATCTCACTGCGCCGGTCGGCTATGCCGATCAGCCCGATTTCATAAATGCAGTAATAAAGATTAATACCGGCCTTGCTCCCAAGCCTTTGTTGGCAGCCCTCCTCGACATAGAACAGCGTCAGGGGCGCAAACGCACATTTCGTAACGCACCCAGAGTCATCGATCTCGACATTCTTTTGTACGATGAACTGATTCTGGACGAGAGCGAACTGACTTTGCCGCATCCGCGGATGCACGAACGCGCTTTCGTATTGATGCCCCTGCTGGAAATTGCCCCTGAAATCAATATTCCCGGACACGGCCCTGCAATCCGCTTCCTTAAACACGAATCCAGCCTAAGCGTGCGGCGAGTCGATGACATGTGAATATAAGCCAATGAATTTACTAGACAAATCTCCATACATAGCGATAGAAGGCCCCATCGGCGCCGGAAAAACCAGTTTGGCTACCCGGATCGCACGCCATCTGGAAGCCGAATTGTTACTGGAAAATGCTGGCGACAATCCTTTTTTAGCGCGGTTTTACCAGGATCCTAAGCGACATGCGCTGGCGGCGCAGCTATTTTTTCTGTTCCAGCGCAGCAGCCAGGTTAACGGTCTGAAACAGAATGATTTATTCAGACAGGCGCTGGTTTCGGATTTTCTGCTCGACAAAGATCCGTTGTTCGCCGAAATCAATCTGGACGATGAAGAATTTCGGCTTTATCAAAAAATATACAGCGAACTGCATCTGCAGGCGCCCGTACCCGCGTTGGTGATTTATCTGCAAGCGAAGCCGGCCGTTCTGCTCAATCGTATTCGCCGCCGCGGCATTGCCTATGAAAACAATATCAGCACCGATTATCTCGAACTCCTTTCGGAACGCTACGCCCGCTACTTTCATCGATATGACGCAGCGCCGTTACTGATCGTTAACTGCGAACAGTTTAATTTTGTAGACAACGACGAACATTTTGCTTTATTAATGCAACAGATTGCCGACATGCGCAGTCCGCGCGTATTTCTCAATCAGGCGATGTGAAAGGAAACCTAGATGGCGAATCTCTTGAATCTGCAGCAGCGCGCCAACGCAGGAGAAAAACTGACCATGTTAACCTGTTACGATGCCAGTTTTGCGGCATTGATGCAGACTGCCGGCATCGATGCGATTTTGGTTGGCGATACACTGGGAATGGTCATACAGGGACAGCGTTCCACACTTCCCGTGACCCTCGACGACATCGCATACCATACCGCAGCAGTCGCGCGCGGCGCCCCGGACACATTTATCATTGCCGATCTGCCTTTTGGCAGTTATCAGGCCAGTCCCGCGCAAGCGTTACAATCGGCGGCAATCCTGTTGGCAGCTGGAGCGCATTGCGTCAAACTGGAGGGGGGGGCCGTAATGGGTGAAACGGTTGCTTTTCTGACCGCTCGCGGCATTCCGGTTTGCGGACATCTGGGCCTTTTACCTCAATCGGTACACGCAACAGGCGGCTACAAAGTTCAGGCCAAATCATCCATTGCTGCTCAGCAATTGATGGATGATGCCGCGCTGCTGGCCCAAAGCGGAGCCTGTATGCTGGTACTGGAAGCGATACCGGCGAGCGTCGCCAGAACCGTGACATCAGCGGTAAATATTCCTACTATCGGCATCGGCGCCGGGGTCGATTGCAATGGTCAGGTGCTGGTCATTTACGATTTACTTGGTATTTCACCTGGCAAGCCGCCGCGCTTCACCCGCAATTTCATGCAGGGCGCATCCAGTATCGCAGCCGCGCTGACAGAATATGCCGAGTCTGTTAAAAATGGTTCTTTTCCTGCCGAACAACACAGTTATTAAGGCAAGCCATCATGAAAATCCTGCACAGCATCGCGCAATTACAGGAGTGGCGCGCCAGGAACAAAGACGTAGCATTCGTTCCGACCATGGGCAACTTGCATGAAGGACACCTTGCGCTGGTCAATCTCGCCCGGCAGCACGCCCGAAAAGTCGCGGTCAGTATTTTCGTCAACCCGTTGCAATTCGGCCCCAATGAGGATTTTGCCCTTTATCCCCGAACATTGGCTCAAGACACGGCAATTCTGAACGAAATAAAAGCAGGAGTTATTTTC
>JAJYPZ010000176.1 GCA_021794855.1 Pseudomonadota bacterium
CAATTCGCTAAGCGGGATATATGACGTTCCTCCCGCCGGATTCTGATAGGCGACCTTAATTTTACCGACGGCGTCTATATTTTTGCGATAACGGGGCGCCAGCCGCACCGTCAGGGCGAATTGCCGATCGCCCTCTAATACCGTGGTCGCCTGAGTGCCGCCCATAGCCGCCTGAATAACGGTATTCACGTCGCCGGAATTAAGGCCGTAGCGGGCTGCCTTGGCGCGATCTACCGTGATATCGAGATTGGGCTGACCTAATAGATGAAAAACGCCCAGATCCTGAACGCCTTTGACCCGTGACATCTGATATAGCACCGGAACCGAGAGTTTTTCCAGTTCCGCAAGGTCGGGGCCGATTATCTTGATCGAGTTCGCCCCCTTGATCCCGGACAGACCCTCTTCGATATTATCCTGAATATATTGGGAAAAATTCAACTCCGTACCTTTGAATTCATTGGCAAATTCTTTTTGAAGCTTGGCAACCAGCTGGTCTTTGGTGACGCCGGCCGGCCATTCGTCAAACGGTTTCAACGGGCAGAAAAATTCGGCGTTATTGAATCCTGATGCATCACTGCCGTCATCGGGCCGACCGTGTTGCGACACTACGGTAATCACTTCGGGATAGCTCTTGATAATCTCGCGCATGCGGTTGACCTCAGCATCCCCTGCTTTGAGCGAGATAGTCGGAGGCATGGAGGCGCGTATCCATAAATTGCCCTCTTCCAGCGAAGGCAGAAATTCCGTACCGATACTGGGCAGCAGTAAACCGGCAAAAACGAGAAAGACCACTCCAAGCAATACCGTAATACGGCGATGCGACAACGCCCATTGTAAAACCGGGGTATATGCGTCGCGCAATTTACGCACGACCCAGGTCTCGGTTTCTTCGACCTTCTGCGGCAGCAGAAAAGACGCCAGAACGGGCGTAATGGTAAACGTCGCGATCAGCGCACCGGCCAGGGCATAGCCGTAAGTACGCGCCATCGGCCCGAATATCTGCCCTTCGACGCCTTGCATGGTAAATAACGGCAGAAAAGCAGCTACCGTGATGACGGTAGAAAAGAAAATAGCCCGGTCTACCTGCAATACGCTCGCGCAAATCATGCGCATGCGTTTTTTCCAGCCCAATGCGGTATCCCTGACACCGTGTATGCCGATATCGGCATACTGATCCAGCAATTCCGTCTGTTCGCTCTGATTTTTCTGGAAATTGCGGAATATGTTTTCAACCAGTATCACTGCCGAATCAACGATGATACCGAAATCGACCGCTCCGACCGACAGCAGATTAGCCGAATCGCCGGCCATGACAAGAATAATGATACTGAAAAACAGCGCAAACGGAATATTCACCCCGACTATGATCGCACTGCGCAAATCGCCGAGAAATATCCACTGGATCAAAAACACCAGCAGACAGCCGAAGATGAGATTGTGCAATACCGTGTGCGTAGTGACCGCCACCAATGCCGACCGGTCGTAATACGGATCGATCTTGACGCCGGGCGGCAAGGTGCCGTCGCTATTGATTCTGGCCACTTCCTTTTTGACGGCGGCGACAACCTGATTGGTTTGCATGGTACGGTTCATCACAACTATCGCCGTGACCACATCGTTTTCGCCGTCCCTGCCGGCCTGACCGAGTCTCGGCGCGAAACCGACCTTGACTTCTGCCACATCCTTGACTAGCACCGGCGTCCCGTTCGATTGCGACAGCACGACATTACCGATGTCGTCCACGTTCCTGATCAACCCGACGCCGCGCACATTAACAGATTGCTGACCGAATTCGACCGTGCGGCCGCCGACATTAATATTCGCGTTACCCAGAGCGGCGAGCAACTGCGGCAAGGTGACATGATATGCTTCGAGCTTGTTCAGATCGGCTTCTACATGATATTCCTTGGTCGTGCCGCCCCACGACACGACTTGTACCACGCCGGGCACGGTCAATAAACGACGCTGCAATACCCAGTCCTGGAGGGTACGCAAATTGGTCAGACCGTAGTGCGGCGGTCCTTTTAACTGGTAGCGATAAATTTCTCCGACCAGGCTGGAAGCCTGGATTTGCGGCATTACTCCATTCGGCAAGGTGACGTTTTGCTGCAGGCTCAAGGCTGCCTGAGTATAGGCGAAATAGTAGTCGATACCGTATTTGAAGGTGACGCGGACAAACGACAAACCGTAAAACGAGGTCGAGCGTATGCTGTCTACGCCCGGCGTTGCCGCCAGGCCGACTTCCATCGGCACGGTATAATACCGCTCCATTTCTTCTGCCGAAAGACCGGGAGCTTGCGCGGTAATCTCGAGAATAACCGGAGCGGGATTGGGATATGCCTCGATATTCAGGCGATAAAAGGCGGCGATACCAGCGCCTACAAATACCAGCAGCGCCAACAATATAATTGGACGCCGCGTCAGCGCGAACGTAATGAGTCCTTTTAGCACTATGAGGCTCTTTCTGATAACAATGGATTTACGTAATACAAGATCATGCTATTTAGCTTCAAGACTGTAGGCATTACTGATGAATAGCGCGCCTTCCGTCGCGACCAGCTCACCCGGATTCAATCCGCTCAATATCTGGTTCTCGCCTTGCTGGCGCAGGCCTATTTTCACGATGCGGGGACTGAAATGCCGGCGGTCGCGAGTTACCCAAACTGTCATGGTCCCGTCGCCCTCGCGCACCACTCCATCGTAAGGTACGGCCGGTGAACGCATCGAAATACCGGTATGAACGGTAAAAGTCGCCAGCATTTGCGGCTGCAGCCGGTTTTTCGGATCGGCGACATCGATACGAATGGTGCCACGATGCGTATTCGGATCAACGGCCGACGAAATGTAGGTAATGCTGCCCTGATAAAGCCGGTCGGGATACGCCATCAGCCGGATATCCGCTTTTTGCCCCAGCCGCATCATGGGCATATTGCCTTCGGAAACATTGCCCAGGAGCCATTTGGTCGATAGATTCGACACTACATACGGCACCGGCGCGCTTCCAGGTTGCACCAGCGTACCTAACGCAGCGTTTCTGGCAGTAACGACCCCGGCAAGCGGGCTCAAGACCTGCATGTTCGCATCCAGGCGATGCAGATTGATTATCCTGTCGATTTGCGTCTCGGATTTGCCGAATATCCGCACTGCGTCACGGGCGGCTTTATAAGCTGCTTCGGCCGCCTGCTGGTCGGATACCGCCTGATCGTAATCTTTTTGCGCCAGACCCTGAGCTTCGTATAATTCCTTGCTGCGTGTTAATACCCGGGTAGTCAGTTTAAGCACGCCTGCGGTAGTCAGCAGCGTTGATTCGGCCTGCAGCAAGTCGGGACTGTCGATAGTAAACAGAGCCTGACCTCTCGCGACGGTATCGCCGGCCTTGGCGAATAACTTCGTGATCCGGCCGGGGTAAGGCGGCGATATCTGCACGGTTTTGTCTTCATCGAAATCCACCGTGCCGACCGCATCGCGATCTACCGTAAAGACATGTTGCTCAACCGGCGCTATGGTTATAAAGCGAAGCTGGGCGTTCGTCAGGGTAACGACATTGCGGTTTTGCGGTCGGATCTGCTGCACATTGTTCTGTGCGGGATCGGCAAATACCGGCAAGCTCGGGAGGCCGACGGCCCCAAGCAATATTCCGGCTGCGATCGCCCTTTTAAGCGCGAATGCCCTGGTACGTCTGAATCGCATGAAATCTCCCGTATATTGCGTCAATTTGCCAAATTACTTGCATTGCCGGAAGCAATGCACGCGCATTCTAACCGAAGCGGCACGACCAAAGCCTGTCAGCCGGATTACAAATTGGAAAGGTTGAGAAGTGTTTCCGGTAAGCGTTTGAATAATTGACGTATCGAGGCTGGCACGAATTCAAGAATTTACTGAGCGATAGTGGAAGCATCCGTTTGCGGCAGAACGATACGCGCCGTTAGCCCAGTCGTTGCAGTATCGAGTAT
>JAJYPZ010000177.1 GCA_021794855.1 Pseudomonadota bacterium
TCCGGGCAGAACGCGATGGCGTCCTCGCCCGAATCGGCCAGCACATGAAATTCATGCGACGCCGAACCGCCAATTGCGCCGGTATCTGCCGCCACCGCGCGGAATTTCAGGCCGAGACGGGTAAAAATACGACTGTAAGCAGCGTGCATGACCTGATAAGTCTGTTCCAGGCTGGCATAATCGGCATGAAACGAATACGCGTCTTTCATCATGAACTCGCGTGCGCGCATCACCCCGAATCGCGGCCGTATCTCATCGCGAAACTTGGTTTGTATCTGATAAAAATTCAGGGGCAATTGCCGATAGCTTTTTATTTCGCGCCGCGCCAGATCGGTAATCACCTCTTCGTGCGTGGGGCCAAAGCAGAATTCGCGCTCGTGCCGGTCCTTAATTTTAAGCATTTGCGGGCCGAACAATTCCCAGCGTCCCGTTTCCTGCCACAGTTCCGCAGGTTGCACCGCGGGCATGAGCAGCTCCAGCGCGCCGGCGCGGTTCATTTCTTCCCGGACAATGGCCTCCACTTTACGCAAAATCCGCAACCCCAAAGGCATCCAGGTATACAATCCCGATCCCAGGCGTTTGATATAACCGGCACGCAACATCAAACGATGGCTGACCAGTTCAGCTTCGGCAGGCGCTTCTTTAAGCGTAGAAAGAAAAAATTGTGACACGCGCATGGTATAAACTATCCATTGATCATAGAGTCGGCGATTTTAACTCATAAATACTTTATAGAGACGGAAGTTTTACCCATCAATAAACAAGGAAAGCGCTCCAGACATGCGATTTTTCAGTCGCCGCATCCATAAAGCCGTATCCGCATTCGACACCGTCGAAATCAGCGAACACAAAGGCATACGCTATCTGCATTTAAGCAATAATACCGTACAGTCCGCCATGCGCCTGTCAGACCCTTATCGGCTGGAACTGACCTATACCCAGGCAATGACGGGATGCCTGCTGTTTAACGAAACACCGAAAAATGCTTTGCTGATCGGTCTGGGCGGCGGTTCTCTGGCAAAGTTCCTGCTTCGCCATTTCAATGAAATGGAGATCGTCGCCGTAGAAATCAATCCAAAAGTAATCGACGCCGCATACGATTTTTTCTTTTTACCGCAAGACGATTCCCGTTTGCAAATCATCTGCGCCGATGCCCGTCAATATCAACTCGGAAGCAATCAATGGGACTGCATTTTTCTGGACGGTTTCGACGCAAATTTTCAAGTCACCGAACTTGCAAGTTCCGATTTTTATCAACATTGCGCGGCCGCATTAACCCCGACAGGTATTCTTACAGTCAATCTCTGGGGCAGCGATCCTAATTTCGAGCTATATCGGCAACGACTTGCTACTGCATTCGATGGACGTATAGCATGCCTGCCCGCGGAAAAACGCGGGAATGTAATCGTCTTTGCCTTCAGTGAACCACCCGGACTTCAAGACTGGAAAATGCTGCGCGTGCGCGCTGCGCAACTGCAGCAAAAATTCAACGTACCGTTCACCGATTTCGTCGAACGGCTTAGAAAAAACGACCAGACTGCGGGAAATTAATCGATCCGGTCCGCCAATTCCGTGATGTATTTCGGGACAACTTCCAAAAATCTGCGTACGTTAACCTGATTTCTGGTTATGACGCATATACTTCTGTTATATTTACAAAAAATATAATTAGCAGAGGCGATATATGGAAGTCTTGTTTACGGAAGGCTGGACCAGGCGATTTACCAACAAATGGAATAACAGCGAAGTCGTGCCCCAGCTCGCAGCGGCAAACTTTAATTCATTGATTGCTTTAGGTTATATCGACAATGAACATCCAGAAGTAGTCATGGATATCCAGAATGGTCTCATTGTAACCGCCCAGCAATATAATATCGCCGGATACAATACCTTTGACTGGGATTTACGAGCCGAACCCGAACAGTGGATGAAATGGCGCGGCAATGGTCCCGGTATAGGCGGTCTGGGTGTAGCCATCGCCAACCACCAGTTGCAGTTTCGTGCGGGGGATTATCGTAAAATGATACGGCAGCCTTTGCTTGCGGGGCCTTTTCTGAAGTTTTTTGCTTTTTTATAAGCGTTGCACCGGTGATAAAAAGCCGGGGCAACCCGGCTTTTTTGATATCGTTACAGCAACTCAATCCTTTTTTCTGACTGCTATCATCTGCTCTATCATAGGCCCCAAAATCAGTTCCATGGCATAACCCATTTTTGCGCCAGGCACAACCAGCGTATTTGAGCGAGACATGAAGGAATTCGGGATCATATTGATCAAGAACGGGAAATCCACACCTTTGCGGTCGCTGAAACGCACGATCACAAAACTTTCGTCGGGGGTGGGAATATCGCGAGTAATAAACGGATTGGACGTATCCACCGTAGGCACACGCTGAAAATTCACATGTGTGCGTGAAAATTGCGGCGTAATGTAATTAACATAGTCAGGCATCCGACGCATTATGGTGTCGACGATAACCTCAGCCGAATATCCGCGCTCTGCGGCATCGCGATGAATTTTCTGTATCCATTCCAGATTGACTACCGGCACCACTCCTACGCCCAGATCGACATGCCTGGCGACATCTGTCTTGCCATCGACCACCAAACCGTGCAGGCCTTCGTAAAACAGCAGATCGGTATTGGGAGGCACATCTTCCCACGGCGTAAATTCTCCCGCCGACAATTTGGTATCCAAACGCTTATTGTGAAACGCCGCTTCTTCGTCACTATGAATATAGTATCTTTTTTTACCGCTGCCATCCTTGCCGTAGCTCTTGAACAACGCTTCGAGCTTATCGAAATGATTGGCTTCAGGACCGAAATGACTGAAATGATTATTGCCGTCTGCTTCGGTTTTCTTGACTTTCTCCTTGAATTCAACCCGCGACAAACTGTGAAAGCTATCACCTTCGATCACGGCAGCATTAATGTTTTCACGACGAAAAATGTGTTCGAAAGCGCGTTTCACGGTCGTGGTACCAGCACCGGACGAACCGGTGACGGCAATCACGGGATGTTTTTTGGACATAAGAACTCCAGTAGAAATAATAAAATTTGAATTATCCGACAGTATAGCTTTCAAGCGGTATTCCTGTCCACGAGCAAGCTACCGGAAAAAGATAACGAAAAGAAAAATAAGGTGACATCGCAACAAATCACACATCAATTTCCTGATATTATTTTAATTTGTAAGAAAAGATTTATATTTATTACGGATTTTGTCTGTCATAATATACTTTCTATCTTATGATCGAGGAGGCGGTTATGCGGAACCAGAAATCAAAACCATGGCGAAGAGGAATTTTTCTGGCGGCGGCTGCTTTGAGTATCCATACCGAAGCAAATGCCAGCTCGACTGATTTTATCGTTAACGGCACTTTTTCCGATCCCAGTACTTACCAGCAAACAGGATGGGATGTAATGAGCGATGCCTATCGCTTCCTGAATAATTCATATCAGGAAGGCGATTCTCCCATTATTAACTCTCAAGCTACGATTGGATCGCTGAGCCAGAACGTGCTTGACAAGGGAGGCACCGATACGCTTTCGTTCAATTTATCCACTCCGGACGGCGGTACCGAAAGCGTGGCATGGAACAATACCGTCCTCGCCGATCTATCGAATCCGAACACCAAAACATATAGCTACCAGGTTGCAGCGACCGGCAACGATACGCTGACATTCATGGGTCGCAACGACGCGTCGTTTAACATTATTTCCGACGTGGCACTCGTACCTGCGGTGCCGGAACCGGAACCGGCAGCCATGCTGCTGATCGGCCTGGGATTGATCGGATGGGTGGCGCGCCGCAAAACTGCGTCGAACGCCTGATTCTCCGATCCTCCTGAAAATCCCGCAGGCTGCGGGATTTTTGTTGCCTGCTGCAGATTCTATCGACAAACTGGCGCAGCGCAGCCGTTTCTTGGATAATGTCTCGTTTGAATCA
>JAJYPZ010000178.1 GCA_021794855.1 Pseudomonadota bacterium
GAATTTCCATGCGGCGACCGAGCTTGGTTCAGCCTTGCTGACGGCGAGCGCTCAACCGGTATTGCTGGCGCCGCAGATAACGACTTTTCCGGCCTGGGCGGCCGGCGTCCCCAGCGACGGCGGTCTGATGCCCGATAGCCGCCGAACTGCGGTGCTGTATCAAGCGCTGAAAGAACGGGCGTGGTTCGATCACGGGCTGTTATGGACGATGTGCGACGAAATCGGCCGTTTGTTCGATGAGCTCACTTATCAGGCCGTTACCCTGCCGCTGGACAGAGATGAATTTGCCGCGCAGGTATCGGCCTATTATCGGATACAACGTCATACCGCAGTCGAATTCGAAGCCCGCATCGTGCATGAATTATGGTATGCGTTAAGCCGTAACGATCTGGCGCAGCGCGAGCTGAATCCTGCATCGCAGTACGCGCTACGTCTGGCAAGGCTGGCGCACGCAGCTGCCACGCCGTTATTTGTGACGAGCTTGTCGAATCTGACGCGTCTGGAACGGAATTGTCTGGAACAGTACGCTCAAAGACAATCCGTAACATATATAAATCCGGACGAAGAAAACGACTGCTCGCGTACTTTGCATGCGGCATGGCCGAAGGATTTGCAGACTGCGCTGATAGCACGCGCGCGCGAGTGCGCAGAATCTTTTCCGCATAGTCCGCTGGCAGGACGGATCGGTTTTTGCGGTGCGGGCAATCTGGAAGAAGAAGCCGCAGCTGCCGATACGCAAGTACGTTGCTGGCTCGCTGAAGGCAAGCAAAATATTGCGTTGATCGTGCAGGACCGGATGAGTGCCCGCCGGTTGCGGGCTTTGCTGGAACGAGCGCAAATTCTGGTGGCTGACGAAACGGGATGGGCTCTGGATACCACCCAGGCCAGTACCGTAGTCATGCGCTGGCTGGAAGCGCTGTCCGCCGATTTCCCTTATCAGGATGTCCTCGACTTATTGAAATCCGGTTATATTCTATCGGATTGGGAAGTCGTGCAGCGCGACGAGGCGGTCAGACAGATCGAACTGGTTTTACGCGATATCGGCCCGGTGCAAGGTTGCGCTCGCTTGCTGCGAACTTTGCAAAGCCGCAGCGGGACGGACGAAGCGCAGGCTGCCGTGTCGCGAATGCAAAAATCCGCGGCGGTTATGTTCGGGCATGCACGTCCGCTGGAACGATGGCTTGCCGGACTGGAAGCGAGTCTGAACGAGCTCGGCGCTTTATCTTTGCTGGCGGCCGATGCGGCGGGCGCGCAACTATTGGCTTTAATGGCTTTGCGCAGACAGGAGCTGGCAGAAAACGAATTGCGATTCGATCTGGCGGAATTCCATCGCTGGCTGGGCAGGGAACTCGAAAACGGCACCTTTATCGATGCCGCCATAGCGAGCCCCGTGGTGTTCACGCATCTGGCTGCGACGCGTTTGCGGCATTTCGACGCAGCACTGATTTTGGGAGGCGACGCAACGCATTTGCCTTCCTTGAGCGCGCACTCCGTATTTTTTAATCAGTCGGTCCGGTCTGCGTTAGGCTTGCCCACGCATGCCGGTGAAATAAAACAGATTCAGGATGATTTATTGCAATTAATCTGCAATGCCGATACGGTCAGGGTGTTATGGCGTACGCACCGTGACGGTGAAATCAATCCGATCAGCCCGTGGCTGGAGCGTCTGGATAGATTCCACAGCCTGGCGTGGGGGACGAGTCTGATCGATAACAGACTGCTTCAACGGATACCGGCCGCACAAATCGAGACCCCGGATACGTTGCCATTAGCGTCGGTCAGTCGCATGCCTCAAGTCTCGGTGCCTGCAGGGCTAATACCCGCCGAAATCAGCGTGACTGGTTACAATACTTTGGTTGCGTGCCCTTATCAGTATTATGCGCGACACATCCTGGGATTGAATGAACCGGATGAAATCAGCGCCGAAATGGAAAAATCCGATTACGGCCAAGCGGTGCATGCCATTTTGCATGCCTTTCATGCCAACCATCCAGTCGTGTGCGATCTTCCTTACGCTGAGCTGATGCATGATCTGACCGAAATCAGTCTGGAATTTTTCGCTCCCGGACTGGAAAATGATTACTATGTACACGCTTGGCAGAAAAAATGGCTGTCCAAACTGCCGCTCTACCTTGAATGGCAGATCGGGCGCGAAAAAGACGGCTGGTTTTGGCAGGGCGGAGAATTAGCGCGACGGCGCGAATATACGCTGGAACAGGACAGAGCGATAGCGCTTTACGGGCGTCTCGACCGAATAGATAAAAACGCCGGAAAGTACGCAATCCTCGATTATAAAACCAGTAATCCTCAAGGTTTGAAAAACAAGCTCCGCCAGGTCGACGAAGATGTGCAATTACCGGCCTATGTTTTATTGCTGCAGGCGTCTGTCGGTCAAACCGCTTTCGTCAGTCTCGACGGCAAAGGGATCGATACGATAGATCTGCCCGAGGATACAATTCCCGATACGGCCGCCCGCTGCGCCGAACGGCTTATTTCGCTGTTCGAACAAATGTACCGACATATTCCTCTGCCGGCCAACGGCACCGATGAAGTATGCCGCCATTGTTCCATGCGGGGATTATGCCGGCGCGATCAATGGGAAACCGTCAATTCAGCCGGCACAGGCTAGGCTAGCGTTGCTGTGTGCTTCAATCGGGGCCCACGTGCCGTTCGATTTCTTCCAGAGTGGTATGGCGTACATCTTTACCTTTTACCATATAGACGACGTATTCCGACATGTTTTTGGTATGGTCGCCCATGCGCTCGATCGCTTTGGCGACAAACATGATATCGATGAAGGTTGAAATAGTGCGGGGATCTTCCATCATGTACGTGATCAGATTACGCAAGACCAGATGATATTCTTCATCGACTTCGATATCCTGGCGTGCGATATGGGTAGCGTTGCTGACATCCAGACGAGCAAACCCGTCCAGAGCGCGGTGGAGCATATCCAGCACGATTTCGGTCATGAAGTTGATCTGGTTGAATTTGGCCTGGATTATGCGGCCGGTTTCATGAATTTCCCTGACCATGCGCGCAACCTTGGCGGCTTCGTCGCCGATGCGTTCGAGATCGGTAATGGTTTTGACGGCGGTGATGACCATGCGCAAATCGGAAGCGGTAGGTTGCCGTCGCGCAATGATCTGCGCGCAATCCTCGTCTATCCCGACTTCGAGCGCGTTGACTAGATGGTCTTTGTCTACGACTTCGTCGGCCAGCACGAAATCGGCGTTCATCAGAGCTTCGATAGCCTGACTGATCTGCTGTTCGACCAGGCCCCCCATTTGTAATACGCGAGCGCGCATGTTTTCAAGGTCGGTATCGAATTGTCTGTAGGTATGTTCTTGGGGCATGGGGTTACTCCTCTGATTATATGAAATTATAGCGTTGTTACCCGTCATTTTGATTACAGTTTTATTACGTTAGCTCGCGGTAAAAGGAATTACGCTATTTTTTCCGTCTATATTGAGCGTAAGCAGCCAATTGCGACTGCCGCTCATGCAAACGGGCAATATGACCTGGGTTTGCCAGATTTGTCCATTTTTGCGCACTAGCCGATAATTGTTATTGCCCATATCCATATCGGCCATGGCGAAGCTGGCGGAAATTTGATGTGCATCGGGCGCGACCACTTGCAGGGTAAACGGATGCAGGCCGACAGGCCGTTGAAGAAAAGTCAGATGTATGCTCTGGCCGTTTACGGTTAATTGGCAGGTATGAAGGATATTCGGACAATTGATCGAATCCGGTTTTTCCCGTTCATGCTGCGATCTATGGTATATCCCGGCTATGATCAACGCCGCGATCAGAACGAAAGTCAGGCTGTAACGTACCGGATGTCTGGGCATCATTGCCATGCTCCTCGTAGTAGTGCTATGCCATGCGCGCCGTGGTATTGCGCAGTAGCAA
>JAJYPZ010000179.1 GCA_021794855.1 Pseudomonadota bacterium
AAGCGGCTGAAGCGTGCGGCAATTGCGATGTATGCCTGACTCCGCCAGCTACCTGGGACGGCACCGTCGCTGCACAAAAAGCCCTGTCGACCATTTACCGTACCGGAGGGCGATTCGGCGCCGCACACCTGATCGACGTATTGCGCGGCGTGACCACCGATAAGGTCCGGCAATGGAGCCATCAGCAGCTCAGCGTATTCGGCGTCGGCAACGATATGGACGAAAAAAGCTGGCGTGCGGTATTGCGTCAATTGATGGCGCACGGGTATGTCAATGTCGATCATGATGCCTACAGCGCATTGGTGCTGACTCCCCGCAGCCGCTCGGTGCTGAAGGGCGAAACGGAAGTATGGCTGCGCAAGGACCTCGGCGTCAAACCGGCGAAACGACAATCGACCAGACCGTTGGGCGCACCGCAAAATGCCGAAGACGACCGGCTGTTCGAACAGTTGAGAGTCTGGCGACAGGTCGTAGCACGGGAGTCGAATGTGCCCGCGTATGTCATATTTCATGACGCGACCCTGGCGCATATCGCCCGACAGCGTCCTGCCACGCTGGCGGAACTGGGCGAAATATCCGGCATAGGTGCGCGCAAACTGGATGCCTACGGTCAAGGCATCCTTGAAGTAGTCAATGAGAAAAGCTGAGAACGGTGTACTATTCTGTCAACCGAAATAAGTGAGAGCCTGCCGTGCCCAATAACAACGACGTTTTACGCAGTCTGCGCTATGCGCTGGACTTGCCCGACGCACTCATTAGCAACCTGCTGGAATCGCAGGGACATACAGTCGATTCCGCCTTCATAGCGCAACTGCTGCGAAAAGAGGAAGAGCCGGAATTTCTTGAATGCGACGATGCCTTGCTGTCGGCATTTCTCGACGGACTGATCGTGCATAAACGCGGGCCTCGCGATACACCTGCCGTTCCGGTCAGACGCTTGACCAACAACATTATCCTCAAAAAGATACGCATTGCATTCGACCTGAAGGAATCCGATTTGCACGAAATTTTCAGCCTGGCCGATTTTAAAATTTCCAGGCCGGAATTAAGCGCGATCTTTCGCAATCCCGACAACAAAAACTATCGCGCATGCGGCGACCAGTTGCTGAGATACTTTCTCAAGGGATTGAGCCTGCGCTTGCGTGGTTGAACGGCGGAGGCCGACATGCAAAAAATTCTCGTTCGCATCCAGGGCAATACACTGATATTGGCTTATCAGGTAAAATCCGGCCTGCTTCGCAAGGGTTCCGGCTGGGAGCCGTATATCCAGGTATTATCTTCTTCCGAGCTGCCCCGCTTCGATCTGCGCGGCCTCAGCCCCGAGATGTTCTGCACCAATATTGCCGATACGGTGAATGTGCGCGGCAAACTTTCCGGCGTAGTGGAAAATGAACAGCAATTGCCGGTCGCACACTGGAAAATCGATCGTGAAGATTACCGCCAGGCGTTGTCGACTTGTACTTTGAACCATCGGCAAATGGTGGCATTGCTCGACTCGTTGCCGGATTATGTATCGGAATCGGACGAGGAATTCATCGAATTCGAAACCGTACTCGCACCTCGCAACGGCAATTCATTTTCGAGCGGTTACCGGCTGACTGTAGTCACACGAAATATCGGCGCGCGCATCGCTCCTTACGCCATCTATAATCTGGATACGTTCAAAGACGGCGAATGGCAAGCGATTGCTCCTCCGGCCGAAGATCAGGCCGAACTGCGCGCCCGGCTGGATATCCGCCTGAACTCGATAATCGACGCGGGAGTGCCGCTTACCCAGGCGGACGATGTAACCGATTATACGTAATCCGACGCAGATACCCGATTCATATCCGACGTTCTATAAATCCGCGCCCGCCGGTCACGCAAGCATCGACCGGCATTTCCGGGGCCGCGGACAATTTGCGTTTATGTTTTTCCGCATACATGCGTTCGTCGGCCAGCTGCAACGCCCGGACAATTTCACCGCCGCATTCTGTCAGACACGAAAATCCGACTGCTGCCCCGACTTCGGAAAACCCGACATCCTGACGCACTCTTTCGACCACTTGCCAGATGCGGCGTCGCAAGCTTACATAATCGGGATCGATTCTGACCGGCAGAAACAGGACAAATTCATCGCCGCCGTAACGATAAGCCTTATCTTCCTGCCTCAGTATGGTGCGCAGATTTTTGGCGAACGAACTCAAAACCCAATCGCCCTGTTTATGTCCGTAACCGTCGTTAATCGCTTTCAGGCCGTTTAAATCGATCATGGCTATGATGACATCCGACATGTGTGCCGCGTCCAGGATCAGCGCATGGCGTTCCATATCCTGATCCAGTGCGCGACGATTCGCCAGACCGGTCAATTTATCCAGATTGGAGAGCCGTTCGGCTTCTGCCATGGCTCGGGCTGCCTCGATACGCAACGCTCGTTCGGCGTCTATGATTTTCCGGCTGGCGAGCCGTAATTCCATTTCGTCCATTACGATGGCGGCGAGATCGCGCAGCGTTTGCTGCCCGGCCATATCGAGACTGCGTGGCGCGAAATCAATGACGCACAGGGTGCCGAGCCGAAAACCATCCTGGGTAACCAATGGTGCAGCGGCATAAAACCGCAAACCGAACTCTCCCGCTACCAAGGGATTTGCCAGGGTACGCGGATCGGTTTTTGCGTCCAGCACGGTATAAACTTCGTCCTGTAAAATAGCCGAAGCACACAGACCCGGCTCCCGGCCGATTTGCTCTGCGCTCAACCCGTAATGCGATTTGAACCAGATACGATCATGGTCGACCAGACTCACGATAGCGACTGGAACATCGAACAGCCTGGCGGCAAGCTGCGTTAACCGGTCGAATGCACCATCCGCCGGCGTATCCAGAATTTCATAACGCCGAACAGCAGATAACCGTTCCATTTCATTGGCAGCACTCAAATTCTTTCCTTCCGTTTCTGGATGAACCTGATGCCAGTAGCATCGGATCTTACTGATTGAGTTGCCAAATAGATAATCAGCACAGCCATATTACGTTTCAGCCCGAACTATGGCAAGCATGAGTTTCCCGCATTCGATCCATACCAAACCGTCATATTTGCCCTACATACTCCCGTCAGACTCCAGTAGATCTGGCCTATGCACCTTACCGCCTACGCAACTAAACTGGTTATAAAACAAAAATATGAGCATAATTTTGATAACACATCAAGCTTAAAAGCAATTTCCAGGCCGGAAAAACCAAAAAACTTGCAGTTCGATAACTTCTAATTCGTCAAAAATTGATTATGAAAATTTTCGTGAAAATACCATAAAGTTTGTATGGCTATTAACCGATAATGCGGATAGGCAGATGAATTGAATATTGTTGTATAGCACCCGCTATGTCGGCTTTAACCGAAAAAAGGAAATACCACGATGTCGGCTTTGTCTATACCGCAAAATAAATCGTTTGAACATCCAAAATTATCCGACCTGCATCCCATTTCCGATTTTTGCTCGCTTAATCGGATTGCAACCGCGTCAGAGACCGTCAACGGCTACATCGTGGGCTATTTCAAGGGACTTACCCTGACCAGCCATTTCCAGCCCATATATAGCCTCACTCATAAAAGGCCAGTCGGCTACGAAGCATTGCTCCGGGCCATGAATGCGGACGGCGAACTAATTCCGCCCCTCTCAGTATTCAATATGTCCTTGACGGAAGTAGAAACCATATTTCTGGATCGTTTATGCCGATATTTACATGTACGGAATTTCTTGACCCTCGCAGACGATATCAGCTGGCTTTTTCTCAATTTCAATCCGACGGTGACGATTAAAGGCAAAGGCTACGGGTCGTTTTTCGCCGAATTATTAAAACGCTACGAAATGCCGCCTCATCGTATCGTGGTCGAAATTCTGGAAGATTCTATATACGACAAAACCT
>JAJYPZ010000180.1 GCA_021794855.1 Pseudomonadota bacterium
GCGGCGGCGGACCACCAGTACTTCCACGCCCAGTTCGGCCAGATGCATGTATTCTAGCGTTTTCCCGACGGCGGCGGCTTGTTCGGTGATGAGTACCGATAACAGGCGCGGCTGCGCGGTTTCGTTCAATTGCGCGTCGGCGTCGCTGGCGCCGCGAAAAAAGCCGCGCAGCAAACCGTAGCGCTGTTCGCGCACAGTACGCAGCTTCTTCAATACCCGGCTAAGCGGCACGCCCAGTAATAACAATGCGTGCGACGCAAGCATCAGCGAGCCTTCCAGCACCTCCGGTACGACTGCCATGGCGCCGGCCTGTTTCAGGCTGTCCAGATCGGTTTCGTCGAGAGTGCGTACGATTACCGGCAGATCGGGACGAATGTCTTGCGTAAGGCTCAGGATTTTCATCGCGGCGGGATGATCGGCAAAACTGATGACCATGCCGCGAGCGCGATTCAGCCCAGCTGCCATTAACACTTCGCGGCGTGAGGCGTCGCCGAACACGACGGTTTCGCCGGCGGCAGATGCTGCCTTGACCCGTGCCGGGTCGGCGTCCAGGGCGATATAGCCGATATTTTCCGATTCCAGCAGCCGTGCCAGACTCTGGCCGCTACGGCCGTAACCGCAAATGATCAGATGTCCGTCGGCGCTCATGCTCTTGACGGCGATATCGTGCAATTCCTGTGCGCGGCCTGTCCATTCCATACCGCATAAGCGTTGGGTGATCGCGTCCGAATACTGGATAATGACGGGAGCCAGCATCATCGATATCACCATGACGGCGAGCACGATCTGTAGCGGCGCTCCCGTGATCAATCCCATGCCGCTGGCGAGCGACAGCAAAACGAAACCGAATTCTCCCGCCTGCGCCAGGCCCAGCGCAGTGCGCATGGCGACAGGCGATTCGTTGCCGAAAGCCCGGCCTATGCCCCATACTATGGCGGTTTTGCTGGTGATTAGCGCTGTCAGGACCAGGCCTACGCTCAGCCAATGCCGAGCGACTTCCGCGGGATTCAGCAACATGCCTATAGTAATAAAAAACAATCCCAGCAGCATATCGCGGAAAGGTTTGATATCGTCCTCCACCTGATAGCGAAATTCGGTTTCGGAAATCAGCATGCCGGCTAAAAAAGCGCCCAAAGCCAGCGATAGGCCGGCTTTATCGGTAAAATAAGCCAGACTCAAGGTGATCAGCAGCACATTGAGCGTAAACAGCTCGGGCGATTTGTGGCTAGCCACCCAGCTAAACCACGGACGCATGAGTTTTTGTCCCACTCCCAGCAGTAGAATCAAGGCGACAGCCGCTTTTACCGTAGCAGTCAGCAAAGTCAGCCAGGGCTGATCGCCGCCGGCTACGAGCGTCGGTATCAGAATCAGCAAAGGGATCACCGCCAAATCCTGGAATAGCAGCACTGCTATCATCTGCCGACCGTGCGCGGATTGCAGCGCCAGCCGTTCGGCCAGCATCTTGCTGACGATAGCGGTGGACGACATGGCCAGAGCCCCGCCCAGCGCCAGTCCGACCGACCACGGAAAACCCAGACTGACGGAGACGATGACGACTAATAAAATGAAGCTGACAACTTGTGCGCTACCGAATCCGAATACCGTTTTCCGTATGGCCTTGAGTTTGGGCAGGCTGAATTCGAGTCCTATGCTGAACATCAAAAAAACCACGCCGAATTCGCCCAAATGGCGCGTTTCCGGGCTATCGGGCAGCCAATTGAGCGTATGCGGACCTAAAACGATGCCTATGAGCAGAAAGCCCAGCATGGAAGGCAGCCGCCAGGTACGAAAAAGTGCCGATACCAGCACCGCCGCCGCCAGTAATACGATAATCAGACCTAGGATAGAGTGCATAAGCCGATGCTTGGCTGCCAGCCAGTATCGTTGCAGGCGCGGCAAGAAGCCTGGGGTACGAATTGCGTCGAAGCGGGCGCATGAGCGAGGGCGATGCTTGATAATTGCACGATGCCGTCAACCTTTTGTATGTTAGGTAAAACTTATTTTCTACGTTATAAGGTAGAATAAAGCACTCTAACAGGATTGATCGATGATGAGCAAATCGTTACAAGTTAAATTTGATCCGGTGGCTGCACTGACAAGAGCGCGTGGCGTGTTGACGATAGAAGCGGAAGCCGTGTTGGCGCTGCGAGACCGTTTGGACGACCGCTTTACCGATGCGATGGCTTTGATTTTGAGCTGCCGTGGCCGTGTCGTGGTCAGCGGCATGGGTAAATCCGGTCATATCGGCAGTAAAATCGCGGCAACGCTGGCGAGTACGGGTACGCCCGCTTTTTTTGTGCATCCGGGCGAAGCGAGCCACGGCGATCTTGGAATGATCACGCATGAGGACGTTTGTATTGCGTTATCCCATTCCGGGGAAAGTGCGGAATTGACCGCGATCGTGCCGCTGATCAAGCGACGCGGGGCGCGACTGATTACGGTGACCGGAAACGCGAACTCTACGCTCGCGCGCGAAGCCGATATCCATCTCGATGCCAGCGTAGCGCAGGAAGCCTGTCCGCTTAATCTGGCGCCTACTGCCAGCACCACGGCAGCGCTTGCTCTGGGCGATGCGCTATCGATAGCATTGCTGGAGGCGCGCGGCTTCGGTACCGAGGATTTTGCCAGAACGCACCCAGGCGGATCCTTGGGACGCCGATTGTTGATCCACGTGCGTGATATCATGCATCAGGGCGAGCGATTGCCGAAAGTCGCTGCTGATGCGCTGCTGCCGGCAGCCTTGTTCGAAATGACGCGTAAAGGGCTGGGCATGACGGCGGTCGTCGACAGTGCAGAGCGCTTGGTCGGGGTCATTACCGATGGTGATTTGCGGCGGTTGCTGGAAAAGTCCGTAGACGTGCGTTCGACTTATGTGAGCGATGTCATGACATCCGCCCCGTACAGCATCGGGCCGGATCAGCTGGCGGTGGTTGCGGTTGAAAATATGCAAAGCCATAATATCAATGGCTTATTGGTCGTCGATGGTAGCAATAAATTAGTGGGCGCCTTAAATATGCTGGATCTTTTGCGCGCGGGTGTTGTTTAATCGAAATACGGTTATTAAAATATGAATACAGCCTATAAAAGCGCTTTACCGGTCAAGCTTGTTATTTTCGATATAGATGGCGTAATGACCGACGGAAGTCTTTTTTTCGATGACGAGGGTCGTGAATACAAGGCTTTCAATTCACTGGATGGTCATGGCCTGAAAATGCTTAAGCAAACAGGCATAGAACTCGCCATTATTACCGGACGAGAATCGCAAGTCGTCGTGCATAGAGCGAAAAATTTAGGAATAACTCATATTTATCAAGGGGTTAACCAAAAATTGATGGCTTATCGGCATTTGCTGGCGAAGCTCGGTTTGCAGCCGGATCAAACGGCATATATGGGCGACGATGTCGTTGATTTGCCAGTTATGACGCGATGCGGACTGGCGATCAGCGTTCCTTCCGCGCCGGAAGAAGTTCAGCAATACGCCCATGTCGTGACCCGCCGCGAAGGCGGACACGGCGCCGTACGCGAAGCCTGTGAGTTTATTATGAAAGCGCAGGGGACTTATACTGATCTGATTGCAGACTATGTAAAATGAAGTTTGAGCATCAATTAGTTCGCATGAAGCGAACAATGGTGAAAATAAAGTACAGTGTGGTCAAAACCGGAATAGGCATGAGGTGTATTGAGTATTTTGAGCTGTTTTTTAATAAATAAGTGCGTACGCGGTAATCGAGCAAAGGGCTCGCAATGAGCAATCGTCCTTTGTATTGGTTTCCGTTGATTATTATAGCGGCGCTCGCGGGATTGAGTATGTGGTTGCAGAATACGATACAAAGCCATAAATCCAATTTTCTGATCAGCGGGCCGCGTATCGTCGATTATATGATTGAAGACTTCAGGGTGT
>JAJYPZ010000181.1 GCA_021794855.1 Pseudomonadota bacterium
ATGGGCCTGACTTATAACGTCAATGCGCTGTTGCTGCGCTCTTCCCGCAAAAAGGCTGCGGAAGCGGAAGTGCAGCGGGTGAATAACGAATTGCTGTGGCAGGAATGGCAGGTCGTAAGTCAGGCGCGACTGTTGTTTGTACGCTTGCTTGCGCAGGATGAGCTGATGCAGTCGTTGCATGTGTCGCGCTCTTTGCTGGCCGGGCGGTATCAGGCGAGCCGGCTGGCGTTGGCGCAAGGCAATGCGACGGCGGATTTTGCCGGTAGCGAGCTGCTGGCTTTGCAGGCAGTTGACCGGCAATACCGCGATCTGCAGCGCAGCCGCGTGCAGAATCGGGCGGCCTTGAATGCGGTGCTGGGGCTGGCGGAATCGGCCGAACCGCATCTGGTCGCCGAAGCGCCGCCTCCGGTGCTTGATGTGGCCGCGCTGCGTGCGGCTATCCCGCAATTATTGCAGCAGCGGCCCGATATCCGCGCCTTGCAGGCGGGATATCAGTCGCAGGAAGAAAAATTCCGCGGTGCGGTGCTGGGGCAATTTCCTGCCTTGAATGTCGGTGTCACGCGGGCACGCGATAACACGGGCATCGATTCGATAGGTTTTGCCATCAGTCTGAGCCTGCCGATTTTCAACCGTAATCGCGGCAATATTGCGATAGCGCAGGCGAGCCGTAAAAAGCTGTACGACGAATATCAGGAACGACTTAATAGCGCGGATAGCGAAATTGCGCTGGCGCTGGAAAACGTGCCGTTGTTGCAGTCGCAACTGGAGCGTACGCAGCGGGGTATGCGTACGTTGCAAACGCTGGCGCAAGGTGCGACGAACGCTTATCGGGCCGGGAATCTGGCGGCGCCGGATTATGTGCGCATACAAACCGCGCTGCTCGATAAAAGAAACGAAGCGATTAATTTGAAGGAAAGCCTGGCAGAACAGCGTATTGCGCTGACAACCTTGCTGGGCCCCGATTTGCCGGAACGGAGTCAACCATGAAATTCGGGGTTGTTTTATTTTTTGTAATGTTAATCGCATCCCCCGTTCGTGCCGATGACGATGACGCGCCGGCTGCCATGCCCCAAAGCAAGATCAGCGCAGCGGTGCAAACAGTCGTTTTGCAGCGGCAAACCGTCAGCGACATGATTCGGGCGTACGGCGTGGTGACGGCAGATCCCCGTCAGGTTCAGGCGATCAGTGTGCCGCGCGCCGGACAAATAGCGGAAATGGATATTACCGTCGGTCAGCGTGTCAGCAAAGACATGCCGCTGCTGACGTTCGCTACCAGTCCGGAGGCCGCTGCAGCTTACCGGCAAGCCGAGGCGGCGGTTCAGGCGGCTGAGGCCCAGCGCCGCAGCGTAGCGCAATTATTGCAGCAGCAATTGGCTACGCAGTCGCAGCAGGCGGCGGCGGATAAATTGCTGGCGGACGCGCATGCTTCTTTGAACGCCTTGCAAAAGAATGGCGCCGGTAAATCGGTAGAGCGGCTGGTGGCGCCTTTCGATGCGCTGGTATCGGCGGTTGCCGCGCAGCCGGGTGATCGGGTCGTGCCGGGCGCGGTGCTGGTGCGACTGGCGAGATCCGGTGCGCAGCGCGCGGTACTGGGCATCGAGCCGGATGATGCCGCTCGCGTGCGGCCCGGCATGCCGGTCATGATCCGCTCGGTATTCGGTACCGTCGCAGTCGAAGGCCGGGTTGCGCAGGTAGATGGTCGAATTGATCCGCAAACGCAACTGGTCGAAGTGGTGGTCGATTTGCCTGCTGCGGTTTTGCTGCCGGGCGCGCAGGTGCGCGGCGAAATACGGCTAGACCGGTATACGGCCACGGTCGTGCCGCGTTCGGCGGTATTGCGCGATGAGCGCGGCGCGTATCTGTTTCAGGTACAACGCGGCAAGGCGCAGAGAATTGCGGTTAAGACGGGTCTGGAGCAAAAAGGCATGATAGCTGTGAGCGGCGCTTTGATAGCCGGTGCGCCGGTAGTGGTAGTGGGTAATTACGAATTGCGCGACGGCATGGCGGTAAGGGTCTCTCGATGAATTTTACCGCATGGATGCAGCAGCATCGCCGCTCCATTCTGTTTTTACTGGTATTGCTGGCGCTGGCCGGCGGTATCGCCAGCTTCAAATTGCCGGTTACCTTATTTCCCAACGTCGATTTTCCGCGCGTCGTCGTGTCGCTCGATGCGGGCGACCGGCCGGCCGATATGATGGTGCTGGCGGTGACCCAGCCGGTGGAGGAAGCGGTGCGCCGCGTTCCCGGCGTACGCGAAGTGCGTTCGACCACCAGTCGCGGCGCGGCGGATATTTCGATCAGCTTCGATTGGGGCATAGACATGGGGCTGGCGACGTCGCAGATCGGCCAGGCGATTACCCAGGTTTTGCCGAGTCTGCCGGCCGGCACGCAGATGCTGATACGGCGCATGGACCCGACGGTGTTTCCCATTCTGGCGTATAGCCTGACTTCCGGCGCAGAGACGCAGTCGCAACTCTACGATCTGGCACGCTATCAGCTCCGTCCTTTGCTGCTCGGTGTCAACGGCGTGGCGCGAGTCGAGGTGATCGGTGGCGCTCAGCAGGAATATCGGGTCAGCGTCGACCCGTCCAAATTAAACGCCCTGGGCCTGACCTTGGGCGACATTGCGAAAACCCTGCATGCGGCGAATGTCGTGATGGCGGTGGGTCGTTTGCAGGATCATTACAAGCTGTATCTGGCGATCGCCGATACGCGCCTGCAATCGTTGCGGCAGATCGAAGATACCGTGATTAAAACCGGCGCCGGAGCGATCGTGCGGCTGGCCGATGTGGCGACCGTCAGCAATAACGTGAAGCCGGTGTGGACGCGCGTGACCGCCGACGGGCGCGAGGCAGTGCTGTTCAATATTTATCAGCAGCCGGGCAGCAACAGCGTGCAGATAGCCCGCGATGTCGCGGCGAAACTGGCCGCTTACCGCTCGCAAATCCCGGCGGGGGTCAAGCTGGCAAACTGGTACGACCAGAGCGTGCTGGTGCTCGATTCCGCCGCCAGCGTGCGCGATGCGATACTTATCGGTACCGGTCTGGCGGTGCTGGTGCTGTTGCTGTTTTTGCGCAATCTGAAAATCACGCTGATCGCGGCAGTCGTCGTGCCGACGGTATTGTCGGCGACGGTGGTGCTGCTCTACGGCTTGGGGATGAGCTTCAATATCATGACACTGGGCGGGATGGCGGCGGCGGTGGGCCTGATCATCGACGATGCGATCGTGATGATCGAGCATATCGTGCGGCGCTTGCGCGGCGCCGGCGGCGAACATCACGGCAGGGTGATGGCGGCGGCGGCCGAATTCATCCGTCCGCTGGCGGGTTCGTCGGCATCGACGATTATCATCTTTGTGCCTCTGGCTTTTCTGACCGGAGTGACCGGCGCATTTTTCAAGGCGCTGTCGTTGACAATGGCGGCCGGACTGATTATTTCGTTTCTCGTGACCTGGCTGGCAGTGCCTTTGCTGGCAGATCATTTTTTGACCGAAGAAGACGCCGCGCAGGAAGAGGGCGGTCGCTACAGCGCGCGACTGCATGGCTGGTACGACAGGCTGATGCGACGCTGGCTGGCGCGGCCGGTATGGATACTGGTGTTGATCGTGCCCTTGCTCGGACTGGGATATCTGGCGTTTAGCAAGGTCGGATCGGGTTTCATGCCGGCGATGGACGAGGGCGGGTTTACGCTGGATTACCGTTCCGCACCGGGTACTTCGCTGGCCGAAACCGACCGGCTGCTGCGTCAGGTCGAAACGATCATTAAAAGCAACCCTGACGTGGATACCTATTCCCGGCGTACCGGCACGCAATTGGGTGGCGGAATTACCGAAACGAACGAGGGCGATTTTTTCGTACGCCTTAAAGCCGGCCCTCGACCCCCGATTGACGAAGTGATGGG
>JAJYPZ010000002.1 GCA_021794855.1 Pseudomonadota bacterium
TTAATGCGCAGGGATAGTAAAAAACGGGTTATTTACCGATAAGCGCTCGACCGCGCCGTAAAAATATGTCGGCAAGTTCGTCGTTGATCGTAAGCTTGATCAGTTTTCTGCATGCCAGCAAGGCATCTTCCAGCGCATCGGGAGTACCGTCCGCGTCTTCTATTTTTTTGATGACGCGGCCGGCATTGTTCCCCAGCAGTTCTTTCGCCAGATTGGCCAGCTTGACTTTCAGCAACAACCCGGCGCCGCCGGTTTGACTGACTTCGCCCTGGATAGTCGAAATGTCGTCATGAATCAATTCGAGGGCATACAGTTCCTTAAGCACTGCAACGACATCGCTGACCCAGAAAACCTTGCTGGCGATGTTGGCTACGGAAGTTTTGCCGTCCACCACGAGCAGGGCTCTGCGATGGTTGGCGGATATTTCATGGCTATGGCTATGCGCGATTTCCTCGCCTTTGGCGGTTCGGAATAGAATTAAATCTGGACGCATGAATTACTCCGGCTTATTCGGTGAGTTCACGAATAATATTAAAAATCAGACGGACGGTAACGACTACATAAATGGCCCCGAACAGGAAAATCAGCGACACTACCAATCGCAGAATGTCTTCAGGTAACTGGTCGAAGAAGGGCGTAGTCAAAAAACCTAACGTGAATAGTGTAACGAGAATAGTGAGAAAGTTCCACTGCTTGCCTACCATGCCGCCAGGGATACTGGATTTTAGCGAGAGCGCCAGATACAGGCAGTAAAACATGATCAGAATTGCTGAAAAATTAAGGATGGTAGAAAGATTAAGGCCCACGGGATTCTCCAGTTTTATTTTATATTTAGAAGTTTATTCTACTACGTAATCATACTGTAGCAAAAATATAAATACTACCATATTTAATTTCAGAGGTTTTTTGCAACAGGGCGAACGGCGTGCCGATGAGACGAAAAAAGCGGAAACGAAGTTTCGGCGCGGCCAAAAATCCGAGCGTATAAATAGTAAACAAGAGTTTTCGGCTTTTTAACGAAATCCGGGCAAATGCAGGAGTCGTGCAGGCCGCCCAGACTAATTCAATTTTACTCCTAACGCGTGCCCCACATAAAAACTCGCTGCGCCGGCAGCGCCTCCGATCAGCAGCATTCTCAGTCCGCCGGTCAGCGCGTGCCGTCCCGTGAATAAACTGATGCTCGCTCCTACCAGAAACAAGGCGGCGGAGGTAATCGCCATCACCTCGTTCAGCGTATTCCGGCCCTGATCGAATAATAAGGGCAGCAACGGGATTCCTGCTCCTGCGCAAAAGGCCAGAAAGGAAGATAGAGCGGCACTCCAGGGAGAGTCCAGTTCGTTGGGGTTTAATCCGAGTTCTTCGCGAGCAAGAATATCGAGCGCTCGATCGGGGTCGGCGATCAGTTTATCGGCAGCGCGCCGGGCTTCGTCTTCGTTCATCCCTTTTGCTACGTAAATTAGTGCTAATTCTGCGGCTTCTTCCTCGGGGTATTGCGCTAATTCTTCCCGTTCCAGCTCGATTTGATGTTCGTACATTTCGCGCTGCGAGCGGACGGAGACATACTCGCCCGATGCCATGGAAAAGGCTCCCGCCAGCAGGCCGGCCAATCCGGCAATCAGGACTATCCGGTTATGACCGCCGGAGGTAGCTCCCGACATGCCCAGAATCAGGCTGGCATTGGAAATCAGGCCGTCATTGATGCCGAATACCGCTGCACGCAAATTGAGATGGCCGTTTAATTGATGATGTTGTCCGATATCCTCGATATTGTCGGGAATGGGATGGTGGTCCGATTCGCCTCCGGTATAGACGCCCATGCCGCGAATTTTCATCGCCGACAATACGGGTTTGATTGTATTTATGCCCAGATAGCGCACCAGCAATCCGACCAGCTTGCTACGCAAATCTGGCCGGTAGTGCAAAACAGGCGGGCTTGCGGATTTCTTCAATTCCGCTTCCCACAACATGGCCTGTTTAAGGGCTGCTTCCGCCAGTTCGGAAAATAAATGCTTGCGTATCGGATCGATTTCGCTGTCGGCAATAACACGATACAGATAGGCTGAACGTTTTTCTTCTCTCCAGCCTTCGTAGGCGTGGTGATGGTGGGGCATGTCGTTTCCTTATAATTGTGCCATGCGACGGTACTGGATCGCTTCGCTGAGATGCTGGTTGCCGATATCGGTGGCGCCAGCCAGGTCGGCGACAGTGCGGGCGATCTTTAGTATGCGGTGATAAGCCCGCGCGGATAGATTGAGCCGGTTTATAGCAGCTCGTAATAGTGCAGTGCCGTCCGGGTTTGGAGCGCAATAGTAGTCGGTTTCTTTGCTCGACAAAGCGTGATTGGGCTTGCCTTGTCGATGCAATTGCAGTTGGCGCGCAGCGGCCACGCGTTTTTGTATTTGCGCGCTTGTTTCACCGTCGGCAGGAGCGAGCAGTTCGTTCTGGCCGGGAGTCGGTACCTCGATCTGAATGTCGATGCGGTCGAGCAAGGGGCCCGATAATTTGCCGCGGTATCGCGCAATCTGATCGGTAGTGCAGCGGCACTTCCCGGAAGGGTGACCCCGATAGCCGCATGGGCAGGGATTCATCGCGGCGATGAGTTGAAAACGGGCGGGAAAATCGACCTGGCGGCTGGCGCGCGAAATAGTGATTGTTCCGGATTCCATCGGCTCGCGCAAAACTTCCAGCACTGCACGCGGAAATTCCGGCAACTCGTCCAGAAATAAAATACCGTGATGCGCCAGCGAAATTTCTCCCGGACGCGGATTGCTGCCGCCGCCGACCATGGCTGCGGCGGAGGCCGTATGATGCGGGTTGCGGTAAGGGCGCCGGCGCCAAAACTCCGGACGGAAATTGCCATTTAAGGATAACAGGGCGGCAGATTCGATGGCTTCCTGTTCGTCCATTTCCGGCAGTATGCCCGGAAAGCGGCTTGCCAGCATCGATTTTCCGGTACCCGGAGGTCCTGCCATCAGTATCGAATGAGCGCCTGCAGCGGCGACTTCGAGAGCGCGTTTGACAGCTGTTTGTCCTTTTACTTCGTTAAAATCGGGGTAAACTGTTCCGGGCGACGCAGGCTCGGTCGGCGCTTGTAACGACAGAAGTACCTTTCCTGTCAAGTGTGCGCATACTGCGAGCAGTGAGGTCGCCGGATAGATTTCGGAATGTTCCACCAAGGCCGCTTCAGCGCCGTTAGCCGCCGGCAGAATAAAGGCCCGGCCGCTTTGCGTCGCTCCCAATGTCATTGCCAGCGCTCCTCGTATCGGGCGCAATTCACCGGTTAATGCCAGTTCGCCGGCAAAATCGTATTTTGCCAGCGGCGGGATGGGTATCTGGCCGGAGGCGGCCAGTATTCCCAAAGCAATCGGCAAGTCATAACGGCCGGATTCCTTGGGTAAATCGGCGGGAGCGAGATTGACGGTGATGCGACTGACGGGAAATTCGAAACGTGAATTCTGTATGGCGGCGCGTACCCGGTCGCGTGCTTCCTTTACTTCAGTTTCTGGTAAACCGACGAGGGTGAAACTCGGCAGGCCGTTGGCCAGATGCGCTTCGACCATAACTTCTGGTGCGTTCATGCCGGTTAGCGCACGGCTATGCAATACGGCAATCGCCATATACTCAGGCGAGAGGCGCAGACTTTATCAATTGTTCGAGTTCGGAGATGCGGGCTTCGAGCAGGATAAGCTGTTCCCGGGTTCGCAATAACACTTCCTGCTGTACGTCAAATTCTTCCCGGGTAACGATATCCATCTTTTGCAGTGCGCTTTGCAGTAATGCCCGCAAATTATGTTCCACATCCTTAAGAGGGCCGTGATTAAACGTTTGGCTGATTTTGTCGCCCAGGTCGTCGATTAATTTTTGATTGAGCAGCATGGCTGATCTCCGATACGATTAATAATAAAAACAAAATCTCCGGCCGGCGCCATTCCATTAGGCGGACACATCCTGCCGGCGCGTTATTCGAAAATACTGATTGAATCAATTCTAACCGTCAAATCAAGCTTACGCTACCAGTTCAGCGATTAAATGTGCAAAGCGGACAGGACGTAATAAATTTGGCCGAATGGAGAGACAGCGGCAAATTATGACAAAAATAATTATTATTTATAAAGAATGCACATGTTTGGTGCGATACATGGCTCTCTATGCTTTAAAATGGTGCAATTGTATTACATCATCTCCCGGGTTGAAGGATAAATGTTTGTTTAGCTGTTTTATTTTAGCTGGCACGGTTAATGCTAAGAGTAGTTCGCACCGTTGCACTATTATTAATTAGGGAGTTTTAATATGTTTAAGTTCAATAAATCTGTTTTGGCTATGGCTCTGGCTTGCGTAACCGCTCCGGTACTGGCCGATGAAGCGCCGGGTACGGCACCGGCGCCTACGTCCGCCGCCGGTGCGGCAGTAGCAGCGCCAGCGACGACGCCCGACCTGTCGGCATTGCTGGCAGCGTCCAATATCGCCGTGACCGGCTATCTGGACGCGGGCTACACCAATATGGACAGTACCGGTTTATTTACCAACGGTTCGCCGTCTCGCGTATTCGACGCGCCCGGCGCCGCTGCCGGACACAATTTCGGCGCCTTCAACCTCAATCAGGCAGCGCTGACCGTGGCCATGCAACCCAAACAAGGCTTCGGCGGCCTGGTCAATATCACCGCCGGGCAGGATGCAAGTACGATTGCGTCCTGGGGCGAAGGCGCGGGCAGCCAGCATAACTTCGATCTGACCCAGGCGTTCGGCAGCTACGCCACCGGCCCCTTGACCGTCATCGCCGGTAAATTCGTCACGCTGGCCGGTGCCGAAGTCATCGCCAGCCCCTCCGACACTAATTACTCGCGCTCTATCCTGTTCGGTTATGCGATCCCCTTTACCCATACCGGCGTACGGGCGACTTACGCCGTCAGCGACACCGTCAACCTGATCGCCGGTATCAATAACGGCTGGGATCAGGTGTCCAGCCTGAACGGCGACCAGACCGTGGAGCTCGGCTTTACCGCTACCCCGGTCAAGATGCTGGCCTTGTCCGGCGTGTATTACGGCGGCAACGAACTGACCACCACGCCCTATCCGACCTCGCCCTATCCGTCCGCTATTCCGCCCGCAGTCACCACTGCCGGCGCCAACGGCATGCGCAATCTGTACGACTTCGTCGCCACGCTCACCGCCACCAGCCAGTTGTCCTTCGTCGTGAACTACGATTACGGCAACCAGGCGAACGCTACCTTGCAGAACGGCGCGATCGGCACGGCGACCTGGGACGGCGTGGCCGGTTATGTGAATTATCAGTTCAACGATCAGTGGCGTCTGTCGGCACGCGCGGAATACTTTAACGATCAGAACGGGTTTCGTACCGGCATAGCGCAAAAATGGAAAGAAGGCACGCTGACTCTTGCCTACATGCCGACCGCCCACGTAGAGTTGCGCGGCGAATTGCGTCAGGATCAATCCAATGTCGCTTCGTTCATGAACTCCTCCGGCGTCGGCAAGGACAGCCAGACCTCGGAAGGCCTCGAAGCGATCTACAAGTTCTAAATACCGTACCGCTTTTTTGAGCTTATACTGCTCTTCATGAACGCGATATATGTCCAGACCCTCGACAATAATTATGACCGATATACGTCCAGATCCCGATAAATTGCTTGAAATGGTGCAACGAGAACAAGTAAAAGCATTACGCGGCAAGCTTAAAATTTTCTTCGGTGCGTCGGCTGGCGTGGGTAAAACCTACGCAATGTTGTCTTCCGCCCATCAATTGAGAGCTCGCGGCCTGGATGTAGTAGTCGGAATCGTCGAAACCCACGGCCGCGCAGAAACCCTGGAGCAATTGGAAGGACTGGAAGTGCTGCCGCGCCGGGAAATCGATTATCGCGGTAAACGTATTGCGGAGTTCGACCTGGAAGGCGCACTAAGACGTCATCCGCCGCTTATCCTGATCGACGAACTGGCGCATTCCAACCTGCCGGGATCGCGTCATCCCAAACGCTGGCAGGATATCGATGAACTGCTCGCTGCCGGGATTGATGTCTACACGACGGTCAACGTGCAGCATCTGGAAACGCTTAACGATATAGTCGGCGGCATCACTGGCGTCCGGGTTCAGGAAACAGTTCCCGACAAGGTATTCGATCAGGCCGACGAAGTAACCCTCGTCGATCTGACGCCGGACGATCTGTTACAACGTTTAAAAGACGGCAAGGTTTACATGCCGCAACAGGCGGAAGGCGCAATCAGAAATTTTTTCCGTAAGGGCAATCTGATCGCACTACGCGAACTTGCCTTGAGACGTACCGCCGACCGGGTCGACGATCAGATGCGGATATACCGGCAGGATCGTTCGATCGGTGCCGTATGGCGCACTCAGGATTCCATTCTGGTCTGCGTGGGGCCAAAACCGGGGGCGGAAAAAATCATCCGGAGCGCCAGCCGCATCGCTACGCAATTCGGGGTCGAATGGCATGCCGTGTATGTTGAAACGCCCCAGTTGCAATACCAGTCGAATGCAGTGCGCGACCGCATTCTGAAAACACTGGCTTTTGCCCAGGAATTGGGCGCCAAAACCGCCGCGCTGTCGGGGCAGCTAACAGAACGCGTGCTGATCGATTACGCGCGCAGCCATAATCTATCGAAAATCGTCGTAGGACGCGACGATCAACGTAAATGGCATTTCTGGAAGCGCTCCTTCGCCGATCGCATCGGCCGCTTGTCGACCGATATGGATATCATCCAGGTCGCCAGCGCAAATGACGATGCCGGTCTCAGGGTCGAATCATCGACGCGGGGCAATACACCGAAAATCTACTGGAAATCGTATCTCTGGACTGCCGCCGAGTGCGCGGCGGTAACAGGAATTGCCACGCTGCTGTTGCCATATTTCGATAATGCCAATATCGTCATGCTGTTTCTCATCGCAGTCGTATTCGCAGCGGTCAAGCATGGGCGCGGGCCGGCGATACTGGCAGCATTCCTGAGTGTGGGTCTCTTCGACTTCTTTTTTGTCCCCCCGCGCTTTTCGTTCGCTGTCGGCGATGTGCAATATCTGCTGACATTCGTTGTGATGCTGATCGTTGCATTGATTATCGGACAATTGACTGCCAACCTGACTTATCAGGTACGTGTGGCCAATCAGCGTGAAACCCGTTTACGGGCATTGTATGAAATGGCGCGGGATCTGTCATCGGTATTGCTGCCGCAACAAATCGTGACAATCAGTCACCGCTTTATCGGTATGACATTCAACGTCAAAGTGGCGATTCTGCTTCCTGATTCGCATGACAAACTCCAGCCTCCCGAAATGGCGGAAGGTCCCGTTCCCGCAATTGATGCGGGCGTCGCTCAATGGTCTTTCGATCGGGTTGAAGCGGCCGGTTTCAGTACCGATACCTTATCTGGCAGCCCTATCCTGTATCTGCCTTTGCGAGCGCCCATGCGTACGCGCGGCGTGCTGGCGATAGAACCCGTGCATAGCGACTGGTTATTGATTCCCGAACAACGCCGCCAATTGGACGGATTTGTTGCGCTCATCGCCACCGCGCTGGAACGCGTGCATTATATCGATGTAGCTCAGGATGCATTGGTCCGGATAGAGTCAGAACGTTTGCGCAATTCAGTATTATCCGCGCTATCGCACGATTTGCGTACGCCTCTGACAAATCTGGCAGGACTTTCGGACTCGCTCGCTCATACCAGACCTGCATTACCGGCATTACAACACGAACTTGCGATTGCGATTCGCGATCAGACATTCCGTATGTGCGCTTTAGTCAATAATCTGCTCGACATGGCGCGCCTGCAATCCGGGAACGTCAAACTGAATTTACAGTGGGAACCGCTCGAAGAAGTTATCGGCAGCGCACTTGCAACCTGCGAACAGCAACTTGCAAATTATCGGGTAGACGTACATTTGCCCGATAATTTTCCGTTACTGGAATTCGACACCGTGCTTATTAAAAGTGTATTTACCAATTTACTTGAAAATGCAGTCAAATATACGCCACCACAGAGTAATATTGTTATAGAGGCGCATCTTGAAAGCACCCAGGCACGAATTTCGGTTACGGATAACGGACCCGGAATAGCGCACGGTAGCGAAGAATCCATATTCGAAAAATTCACTCGCGGCGTACGCGAATCTGCAACTCCGGGAGTCGGCTTAGGTCTGACTATCTGTCGAGCGATCGTCGAAGCGCACAAAGGGCGGATCTGGGCGGAAAATATTTCTTCCGGCGGCGCCCGCTTTATATTTACGTTACCGCTAGGCGTTCCACCTACCCTCGATCCGGAAGAGTAAGAATGACTACACCGACTATCATTGTTATCGATGACGAAAAACAAACACGTCATTTTTTACGCTTGTCGCTGGAAGCGGAAGACTATCACGTATTCGATGTCGAAACGGGAAACGAAGGGCTTAAAGCCGCGGCGGTGCGTAAGCCCGATATCGTCATCGTCGATTTGGGACTTCCCGACATGGATGGAGTAGACGTAGTTAAGCAATTACGCGCCTGGAGTAGCGTGCCTGTGATCATTTTATCAGCGCGAAGCGACGAAACGGGAAAAATAGCCGCACTGGACGCGGGGGCCGACGATTACTTAACCAAACCGTTCGGCGCCGGAGAATTATTAGCCCGGATCCGGGTAGCTTTAAGAAGAGCTATCACTACTCGGGACACCGAAAACGGGATATTTTCGGTTGCCGATCTGACTATCGACCTGGTGCATCGCAAAATCAGTGTTGCCGGGGAGGAAGTGCATCTGACCCCGATCGAATATCGCCTGCTTTCGGTACTGGCGAAATATATTGGCAAGGTGTTGACGCATCGCTTTCTGCTAAAGGAGGTATGGGGACCCAATCAGGTAGACAATGCCCATTATCTGCGCATCTACATGAGCCAATTGCGCCACAAGCTAGAAAAAGAACCGATACGACCGCGCTATATTCTGACGGAAGCAGGAGTCGGTTACCGTCTGGCTGTCGAATAAACTTACCGGAAACTCGATGTGTAGCCGCATGCCGTAACTTCTCACAGGCTTTTCTTTATTATAAGGCAAGAGCTATCCGCAACATATCTGCCATCAATCTTACAGTTCCTTATCGAGCGGCAGTAACGACAAGCAATCTGCCTTGAATCTTTGCCAGTCGTTTCGGGCCGGTTCGGTCTCGTATTCGACTGTTTTGCCGTTTTCACTGGTGCGCCAGAGCAGACGGGTATCCCCTGCGGCGTCCGGCTGCAATATGAGCTGATACGCATTGACCGGCGATACCATTTCATTGAATCTGGCGGCAATTTGTCGCGCCAGCGCGGGACTGTCTATGATCAGGCCGATTTCGGTATTCAGATGCAGCGAACGCTGGTCGAAATTCATCGAGCCGATGAATACTTTCTTGCGATCGAAGACATATAACTTGGCATGCAGCGAATAATTGCCGTAACGCGAAATAGCTTTCGTTTCGCCGCTGCCTTTGACGTTGCCCAATAACGAGCGGATTTCATAGAGCTGTATGCCTTCCTTCAGCATCGGTATCTGATAATGCATGAAACCGGCTTGCGCCAGCAATACCGGCGTCGAACTCAATGAATTGGTCAGCACGCGTATGCGCACATTACGCTCGCGCAGGGTCTTGAAAATCTGCATGCCGTCTTTACCTGGTATCAGATAGGGCGTAATCATCAACAATTCGGAATGTACGCCCAGCACAGCCTCTTCAACCGGTTTCTGCATCAGGCTGCCGCCCATCTTGCCTTCTTCGACTTCTTTTTTGTCCGGACTGTCGCAGACTACTTGCGCTTGCGCCCATACCAGAGGTGTATCGCCGGACATGATTCCGGCAAACGGCTGCCCGCTCGCAAGGCGTTTGACATAATCAAAACCGTCGGTTTTCAACTGCGTATTATGTTGATCGAGCTCGCGGCGAAATGAGATTAATTTTGCCAATGTGGTTTTTTCAGGCGACAGCGCTTCAACCGGTATCGCCATATCGCTGCTCCAATAATCGTCGAATGTGGCCGACAACTGCCGAGTGAGCGGCCCGGCTACAAAGACATCGTCGTCGGCGACCTGACTATCGGGATCGATCTGGAAATACCGGTCGCCGATATTGCGACCGCCTACCAGCGCCAGCGTATTGTCGACAACCAGCAGTTTATTATGCATCCGATAGTCCAGGCGCTGCGCATCGGCTATAAAATTCAGGCTGCGCAATACGGAATTATGCCCGCGATACGAAAACGGATTGAAAATACGTATCTGGATCAAAGGATGCGCCGTCAGCGCCAGTACCTGAGCGTCTCCTGCCCTCATCTCTCCGTCGTCGATCAGCACCCGAACCCGGACTCCGCGATCGGCCGCCCGCAGTACTGCATCGGTCAGCAGTCGGCCGGTGTTATCCTGATGAAAGATAAAATACTGCAGATCCAGCGTACGCGTCGCGGCATTGATCATCTGCATTCTGATCAAAAAACCATCGGCCCCGACGGGTATGACACGAAATCCGGAATTGCCGTCATGCTGACGGGCAAGAGCGTCGAATTTCCGGCCCAGCGGTGTGGATTCGGGATGGGCGAGAGCTTGCGAAGGGGTCTTCTGAAAATGCGAACCCGGCGGCAGCGATGCACACCCGTTGAGACTTCCCGTCGCCAATATTATTATCCAAACAAATACGCGCACACTCATCAATGAGACCCGGAATAGTAATGATTATTCAAATAGAAAACAGGAGCGATTATATTAGGTGCCGGGTCATTTAAGTAGTAATTTCGGTGGAATTATTGCCGAAGGTTGCAATTTATGACAGGATACCTGTATGAAAATGCTTTTACGCCTATTCGGAGTCATACACAGCTTCATGGCATTGCTTTTTGTCTGCAGTGCGCTCGTACTTATCGGCATTGCGATTCATATCGGATGGCGGTCTTTGCTGGGCAATTGGGATCAGGCTGCGGCGCAGGGCATAATTGAAGCAGTAGGCCTGTTGGCGTCGGCAGTCGTTGCCTTGCAAATTGCGGAGACCATCGTTGAAGAAGAAGTCGTACGCGATGCCGACATCAGCGCCCCGACTCGGGTAAGGCGTTTCCTGTCGCGTTTTTTTGTCGTCATCATCGTAGCGCTGGCTATTGAAGGATTAGTCGCCACCTTCCGCGCTTTGCATGAAAACCCGGCACAGTTGCCCTACGCCGCCAGCCTGTTGACTTCGGTCGGTGTATTGCTGGCGGCGTGGGGGGTATTCATATATCTCAATCAATCGGCCGAAAAGCTTGAACCTGAAGCCATGGCCGAAGCCAAGCGCGAAGATACGAAACTTAAATAAGCCTTGCGCAATTGCGGCTGAAATACATGCTTATATTTCCTGCCGCGTCGGTCTGAACAGGATTTCATTGACATCGATATCGTCGGGTTGCCCGATGGCAAAGGCTACCGCTCGCGCGAATGACTCGGCAGGAATAGCGATTTCATAAATTTTCCTGACACTGGCGGCGATATCGGCTTCGGTAATGCTGTCGGGCAGATCCGTATCGATAGCGCCGGGCGAAATTACCGTAGTGCGGATATTGTACGGCTTGACCTCCAGCCGCAGCCCTTCGGATATGGCCAGCACAGCATGCTTGGTGGCCGCATACACCGCGCTGGAAGGCCGCACTTTATGACCGGCTACCGACGACACGTTAATAAAATGGCCGGATTTCTGACGCTGCATAGGCGGCAGCGCCGCCGCAATCCCGTACAATACGCCTTTGATATTGACGTCTATGGTCCGGTTCCAGTCGTCGATCTTGAGCCTGTCCAGCGGCGAATGCGGCATGATACCGGCATTGTTGATCATGACGTCTATCCGTCCGTAGCGGTCTATGGCGGCGTCGACGAGTGCTTGCACCTGAGCGCTCTGCGTGACGTCGGTCTGGATCGCAATGGCTTTTCCTTCGCTGGCCGCCAGTTCTTCGGCCAGGGACTTGATGCGCTCGATACGGCGCGCGCCCAGCACTACGGTTGCGCCCAGCGCGGAAAGATGGCGGGCGGTCGCCGCACCCAGGCCTCCGCTGGCGCCGGTGATGACGATGACCTTACCTTCAATATGTTGCTCCATGATATCTCCTGACCTGAATTATCGGTCTCCCAGAACCAGCTCATTTTCGTCGCGATATTTCATGGCGATTTCGATAATCCGTTCTTCTATGCTACAAAAAGCATCGAATATTATCGGGTCGAATATCTTTCCGCGATAACTCTGCATAATCGCGATCGCTTCCCGATGCGGAAACGCCGATTTATAGCAGCGGCGGCTGATCAAGGCGTCGTACACGTCCGCTACCGCCATAATGCGTGCCGAAAGAGGGATATTAAGCCCTTCGAGACCCAGGGGATAACCGGTGCCATCCCATTTTTCATGATGAGAGTACGCAATTTCGCAGGCTATGGCCAGAAAATTGTCGCCCTCGATTTTTTGCGCAGTACTGTTAATAATCGCTTTGCCGTATTCGGTATGCTTTTTCATCAGTACGAATTCTTCTTCCGTCAGCTTGGACGGTTTCAAGAGAATATTATCCGGCACGCCCACTTTTCCGATATCGTGCAAAGGGGCCGAAACAAAGAGCAAATCGATAAATCCCTGATTCAGAATATCGGCATAACTTCCTGTATCCCTCAATCTTTCCGCGATGGATTTGACGTAATGCTGGGTACGTTTGATATGCGCTCCCGTTTCCGGATCGCGCGTCTCCGCTACGGCCGCCATGGATTGCATCGTTACCTGTTGTGCATTGGCCAACTTTTTATACCACTCGTAGGCGTGTCTTTTCTCAATGGCAAAACGCGCGGCAATAAAAAGCGTAAACAGAATAATCGTCAATAACATCGGCGCGAGCGGTGATATGAAAACATTGTGCGCCTGAAATACATAAAGCGAAACCAGTAGCAACGAACTCGCCAGAGCGGCCGTCCCCAGAAAAAGCTGCCAGGGTTCGCGCAGAAAAATGAACAGTGCCGACATAATCAAAGCGGTCAGAATACTTGCCGTCAAAATCACTGTTTGCGTCCAGAACGGCTCGCGTATGAAACTGTTGGCTAGTATATTTTCCACAATTACCGATTGCAGTGCTAGACCGGGAAACTGTGAATCGAACAGGGTGCTGTGCAGATCCCCCAGCGCAGCAGCCGAAGAACCGACAAACACGATCTTGCCGCCGAGACCGGCCAGCGGAAACGACCCGTCCAGAATTTTTATCGCTGACACGGAAGGATAAAGATAAGGTTTGCCATTGAAATGCATAAGTGCATAGCCGTTATCATCGATGGGAATCGAATGATGCGCGGTACGGATGAGAAGACCGTTACCATCCTTTTCTATGTCGGCGGTATCGACCCCCATAGCACGCATGAATGTTGCAAGCGCGAGTTGCGGATAAATCACACCTCGATAGCGAATCAGCAACGGCACTCTGCGCAATAACCCGTCGCTATCGGGCCGATTGTTGATAAAACCGCTATATTTCAGTTGCGATGCAATCTCGTGAGTATTGTTCAGAATGCCGAGGGCATCGTTTAGCCTGAGCAGCTCAGTTCGGCCGGTAAAACGGAATTCCGGTACCGGAATATTTCCGGCTGTATCGAACTGATTGAAATAAAAATACCGCGCTCCGACGACGTTGACACCCGATAAAACCTGGCCGAAATACCCGTCGTTATCCGATAAGCCAGAAGGTATGCCGGCAAAAGTGAGATTTAGTCCGAAATCCTGTTTATAGGTTTTCCGGATATTGTTCAGGGAAGTTCGATCCGACTCCGGGAACAGGATATCCAGCCCGATTGCTGCTGGCTTGCCGGCTGCAATTTTCTGAACAAGAATGGCATCGCGGTACCGCGGCCACGGCCATTGTCCTAATGCAGCGATACTGGATTCATCGATATCAACGGACAGAGTATGGGTTGCCGGTGTCCCATTTGCCGAATACCTCAGAAACGTATCCAGCACTTCATAATCCAAAGGAGTGAAAATTCCCTGCTCTTTGGCGCCGGCGTATGCCACGAATATGGAAACCGCCAATCCGGCCAGCACCATCCAGTAAAACCATTTATCGGGGGGTAATTTGCCGGTAGTCTTGTACAGAGCTTGCACGGGATAATTTTCCTTGAATAATTCAGAGTATCAATATTTCGACAACTCTGTTCCTTTGCTCTTCGACATTCGGCGCAGTGGGAACAAGCAGGTTTTTAGCGCCAAAATACTGCACATTGATAACATCGAGAACGGATAGTCGGGACCTGAGAATTCTTTCAACCGCCTGGGCCCGACGCAACGAAAGCTTATCGTTGAAATTATCCCGACCTGTCGTATCGGTGTGTCCGATCAGAGTTATCTCCGTTGGCAATCGCGCTTTTATGCGTTCGATCAATTCCGGAATCTTTAACAAAGATGCATGCACCAGCTCTGTCGAACCTGATTTAAAGTACAGCATGAAACTCGTCGAGGGCTGAGGTTCGGCCTGCAATAAACTTCGATATTCACGGGAAATACGGGTATTCGCCAGCGGCGCAGTCAGTGCCAGTGTTGATGCGCCCGGTTTTAATACTGCGCTTTCATAAGCATGGTCGATCAGCCGGTAATCGCTATCGGTTTTGACAGTGATGGCTCCTACTTTACCGCTTTGATCCGGCAGCAGTATCCATGTCGTTTCGGCAGAACAACCTGCCAGCATCGCTACCAAAAATAGAACACAAACCCTTATAAAACCTTTCATTGTCCCACTTATTCGACCTTGACGATAAAGCGTGTGCCGCGCACGCCTACTGTTGCTCTGGGCGTATTTATGCTGACGGATTGGGGCGAGATCTTGCCGATTTTACCGGAAGAATAAATCGCCGATCCGTTTTTCAGATAAACCGAAAAAGCATATTTCGCGTCCTCCGGCTGGAATATATATTGATTGACCTTGATTTCGGTCGATGAGCCTACCGTCAGTTGAGTTCCATCCCGGAAAACGATACCTGCGGTGGAATCCGGACCGGACTGGATCTTGTCCAATCGTAGAAGTTGTGTACCTGCTACCGGCACGAGCGTTTTGTCATCGCGGATTATTCTGATATCGCCCGTTACATTTTTGAAAATCGCAATATGGTCGTTTTGCGCCCGCGCTGTTTGTGTAAGACCAAGCAACAGAATAAAAAACAATACCAGAATATTTCTCATTTTTAATGATACTGCGATCACCGAGATCTACACTCTCTCCCTACACCTGAACAGATACTAGGACTATGAAAAAAGCTTGTCAATAAATAGCTGCACCGAAACTCCGTTTCAATATCCAGACAAAGTCGCCATAATCTGCGCTTTCAGTGTTTTGATCAGTGAGGCTTCTTCTGACGAGATGCCTTCTTCGGCGACGCAGGCCCGATCGGCATAGATAAGCCCAACAACCTGTTTCTTGACCACTATCGGCAAAATAATAAAACTCGCGGCATCCGCCAGCAATACTTTGTGCCAATGAGGTATCAATGATTTGACCTTAGGTTCCCGCGCATCCGAAATCAGCACATCGACATCGTTTTTCATCGCCAGGCGAAACAGGTCATGTTCGCCATCTTCCGGAAAAACAAAACCCGCTTGTACTGTTTCGCTATCCTTGCCCAGAGAAATACGTGCCCGAAATTGTTTCGATTTTGCGTCTTTGATGCAGGCGGTAGCAAAACGAAACCCCATGCCATGATATAAAGCTTCCAGCACCAGCATGATCAAGTCGTTGGTTTTACAACGTCCGGACGCTATCATTTCGCTGACATCCTGCACTCCTGCCAGCAACAAATGTCGCGCATTCATCGGCTTGCCGCTGGGATAGCGCTGTTTTTCCTCTGTGGCGTCGCGATCTTCCGTCAACAGCAGAAAATCGTCCAAGGCATTTTCCGTGTTTCGTTCCTCCGCCAACGCCATATCGTCGTCGGCTAATTCTACTGACATGGGACAGAGAGTATTAGTCAGTATCTGCGTTTCCTCGGCGACACGTTTCATCAATTCCTGTAATGAATTATGGTTTAAGTCGAGAGCAGTGCCGTAACGGGCAAGCAGATTTCGCGTCATCAAACTGACGCTGACAGGAGTCGAATGAGACAGCAAGACGGCCACATCCGAACTGAAACTGGCTACCTGTTGCAGCCAGTCCTGCCGATTGACAGCAATCCGGACGGAGGTTGCGGGCAAAGGCGACAACGCTTTGATGATGGTTACGGGAATTTGCCATTGACGCAGCACAGACTCCGCCAGACTATCGAAGCCGCAACCCAGAACCTGCATGGAAGCTTGCGCCGGCGAACACGTTCCCGTTGCGCTCAATGCCATAATTTCATCGTAGGATGCTTCATCATGCATCAATACCAGCAATCTGCCCAGATTTTTAAACAATCCGACCACGGCGGCTTCTTCCGCGTCCTTGAAAGCGCTGTGGCGTGCCAGTTCTCGGCCTACGAGGCTTGCCCCGACTGCCTGCACCAATTCCTGACGAACCAGATGCGCCGATTTTCCTGTCAAACCTTCGACCAGTAACATAGTTAGCGCAATGGTCTTGACTGCATCGAATCCGAGCAAAAAAATCGCTTTGGAAATCGTGGTTACCGGCGTTCCGGAAGCGGTGCGATAAGCAGCCGTATTCGCAACGCACAAGATTTTTTGAGTGAGCGCCATATCCGAAAGAATAAAATGCGCCAGACCCTGTACCGCTTCATGACTGGACATAGCGATCTGCACGACTTGAGAAACAGA
>JAJYPZ010000182.1 GCA_021794855.1 Pseudomonadota bacterium
GGCCTAGAGTCTGTTCGATGAATTCTTTGACTTCGCGTCCGCGCTCGCCGATCAGTCCGACAACGATGACGTCGGCCGTGGTATAGCGCGCCATCATTCCCAGCAATACGCTTTTTCCGACGCCCGAACCGGCGAACAGGCCCATGCGCTGGCCCCGTCCCACGGTGAGCAATGCGTTAATGGCGCGTACGCCGACATCAAGCGGATCGGTGATCGGTGCGCGATTCAGCGGATTGGTCGCACGGACGCTGAGCGGTGCGGTGTCCATGGGCGGCAGGGCGCCGAAACGGTCAAGCGGCCTTCCGGCGCCGTCCAGTACTCGTCCCAGCAGTGCCGGGCCTACCGGTAAATGCCGGGTGCGGTCGGTTGCGCGCCGTTTCGGCGCGTTAGGTGAGAATAAGGCGGGCGTAGCGGCGGGCGGCTCCAGCGGAAAAACCAGCGTACCCGGAATAATTCCTTCGACATCGCTTTGCGGCATGAGGAAAAGACGGTCGTGGTCGAAACCGACGACTTCGGCTTCCAGGCGCGCGCCCGAAGGCAGAGGGATGACGCAGGCGCTGCCTACCGGTAATTTCAGTCCTACGGCTTCCATGACCAAACCGGCGACTCTCGTCACGCGACCCGATAATTGCACCGGATTGGCGGCATTCAGCAGTTGCCCGCAATTAGTCAGATACGCTTTCCAGTAATCGCTGTGCGCAGGGATCTCGATCATGCGAGCCAGTCCGGATTTTGGCCCAGAGCGGTGGCCAGGCGCTGCCAGCGGGTCGAAAGCGTGGCGTCGAGCTGATTGCTGCTGCTTTCGATCTTGCAGCCGCCGGCCTCGATATTCGCGTCCTCGATAATATTCCAGCCGTGCTGAGCGAGCTCGTCGTGTAAATGTTCCTTGACCACAGTCACGTCGGCAGGATTGAGCAGGAGTTTAGTATTGCGCTGCATAACCGGCAGATCGCGTATGGCAGAACTGATGGTCGGAACCAGCAATTCCGGATGGATCGGCAGGGCGGTTTTAAGCATGGCATGAGCAAAGCCGGTAGCGAGGTTGAGCAAATCGGCGGCAATCAGCTTGTCGGCACGAAGAAGTTCTTCGTTGTATTCGGTAATGATCCCGTTCAATTGCGCCGCCAGTTTTTGCGTCGCCAGACGACTTTCTTCGGTGCCTGCCCTGATTCCTTCGTCGTAGCCGGCCTGATAGCCCTCGCTCAATCCGGTTTTGTATCCGTCGCGGCGCGCCTGTTCGCGCAGCGCCTGAATTTCTTCCGCCGAAGTACAGTCTGTGGGATTTGAGCCGGGAGTCTCGTCGAACGAAGCCATTTCCCAGCGCTGATAAGCGGTCAGTTGTTCTTTAGGAATCATGACTGAACTTGCCGTAACGAAAGATGGAATTTAAAGGAATGCATCATCGCCTTTGCCGCCTAATGCCAATTGTCCTTCGTCGGCCAGACGGCGGACGATAACCAGGATCGCTTTTTGTTGCGTTTCGACTTCCGATACCCGCACCGGTCCTTTGGCTTCGAGATCTTCGCGCAGCATATCGGCGGCGCGCTGCGACATGTTCTTGAGAATTTTTTCGCGCAGATCGGGTGCCGCGCCCTTGAGGGCGACGATCAGGGAGTCCGACTGTACTTCGCGCAACAAGAGTTGGATGCCGCGATCATCGATGTCCATGAGATTTTCGAAGCCGAACATTTCGTCCATGATTTTTTGCGCCATGTCGTTATCGTAATTTCTCAGCGCTTCCATGGCTGAGGTTTCCACTGCACCGTTCAGGAAATTAAGGATATCGGCAGCCGTGCGCGTGCCTCCCATCGGCTGTTTTTTGATGTTGTTTTCCGAGCCGGACAGCAGTTTGGTCAATACATCGTTCAGTTCCCGTAATGCCGTCGGCTGCACACCGTCGAGCGTGGCGATACGCAAGAGCACGTCATTGCGCAGGCGTTCCGTGAAATTGGTCAATATTTCCGCCGCCTGGTCGCGTTCCAGATGAACCAGAATCGTGGCGATGATTTGCGGATGCTCGTTGAGCACCAGTTCGGCGACAGATTCCGAATCCATCCATTTGAGGCTTTCTATGCCGCTGGCGTCGTTGTCCCCGAGTATGCGGTTTAACAAGGAAGCAGCCTTGTCGTTGCCTAGCGCCTGAATCAGTACGGTGCGTATGTATTCGTCCGAATCGACGCCTATGCCGGAATGCTGTTCGGTAATTTTGGTGAAATCGTCCAGTACGCCGGCGATTTCATTATGCGCAATGGCAGACATGCTCGACATCGCTTCGCCCAGTTTGTGAACTTCGCGCGGCCCCAGATGCTTCATCACTTCGGCGGCTTCGTTTTGGCCCAGCGCCAGCATTAATACCGCGGCTCTATGGATGTTGTCGCTACTCATTGCCGTTTACCCAGGTTTTGATGACGTTGGCGACCACTTTCGGGTTGTCTTTAGCCATCTGCTTCACTTTTTCCAGATTGTTATGATAGTTCGAATCGTTTTTGCTTCCGTCTTCCTGATGCGACAGATGGACTTCGCTGCCGTCGTCATCGTCGTCAAGCATGGGTTCACCGTGAGTGTGATGATGCACCGGCGTCATCAATTTGTCGAACATCGGCCGGACGAATTTTTTATAGACGTATAACAATGCAATAAAAGCAAGCAGATAGCGGCCGGCCGTTTTGGCCATTTCTATATTTTGCGGCTGTTTCCACCAGGGAATTTGCGGAATGATTTCGGGCGTCACCGCAAATGGGCTGTTTACAACGTTCAGCGTATCGCCGCGCGTCTGTTCGTAGCCCATCGCTTCTTTGGCGAGATCGCTGATCTGATTTTTTTCGACGCTGGTTAACGGTATGTTTTTGACTTTGCCGTCTTTGCCGGTTACGGATTTGTAATTGACTACGACCGCTACCGACAAGCGCTTCAATCCGCCCATCGGTTGCTGGCTGTAGCGGATGGTTTTGTCGACTTCGTAATTGGTGGTTTCGTCCTTATGGACGACTTCCGGGTTTGCGGCAGAAGGCGTATTGCTGGCCGAATTATTGCCTGTGCCGGGGGCGGCAACCGGTGCATTGATCGGTGCGCTGGCGGGAGCAGGGGGCTGGTTCGACAGCGCACCGGGAATACCGCCCGGACCATTGTTGTCGTTGAGCGTCTGGCTGCTTTGCTTGCTCCGTACCGAAGCGGTGTCGGCGGTAGGATTGGGTTTGTAGGTTTCGGCCGCTTGCTCGCTATGGGAAAAATCGACATCGGCCGTCACTTCCGCATGCACATTGTTGGCGCCGACTATCGGCGTAATGATAGCCTCGATGCGGCTGGCGATGCTTTGCTGCATGGCTTGCACATATTTCAGCTGGGCGGGATCAAGGCCGTCATTGCCTTGTTTGTTGGCGCTGTCGGAGAGCAGGTTGCCGTTCTGATCGACGATGGTGACATTGGTCGGCAGCAGATCGGGCACGCTGCTCGCCAGTAAATGCACGATGGCGCTGACCTGGGCGGGATCCAGCGCGCGTCCGGGTTCAAGATTAAGCAGTACCGAGGCGGTAGGTTTCTGCTGTTCGCGGACGAAGACGGAGGATTTAGGCAAGGCAAGATGGACGCGGGCGGCCTGTACTGCGCTGATCGCCTGTATCGTTTGCGCCAGTTCGCCTTCCAGAGCGCGCTGGAAATTGACTTGTTCGAGGAATTGGGAAGTGCCCAGCTTCTGGTTTTCCATCAATTCAAAGCCGACATTGCCGCCTTTGGGCAAATCCTGCGCCGCCAGCTTGAGACGCAGGTCGTTTACCTGATCGGCGGGAACGAGTATCGCGCCGCCCCCATCCGAATACTTATAGGGGACATTCATTTGTTGCAGGACAGCAACGATGGCACCGCCGTCGTGGTCGTTGAAGTTGG
>JAJYPZ010000183.1 GCA_021794855.1 Pseudomonadota bacterium
GTCGAGCATGACCTTGACCGGTCCGATCAGGCGATCCATATGCGGCGTATCGCCCAGGGCCACGACTTGAGAAACGACGTTTGCTCCGGAGCGCTGCAGGAAACCAAGGCCTTTATTGCCGATTGCGCTGACGTCTATGCCGAGCTTCGCGGCATCCCATTTTTTCATCTGGTTAACCAGCAGACGCAGAATATTGGTGTTCAGCCCGCCGCATAATCCCTTGTCTGTGGTAACGACGATGGCCCCCGCACGTTTCTGCTGCTCGCGTTTGAGCACAAACGGATGTTTGTATTCGGGGTGAGCCTGCGAAAGATGCGCTGCTACATTGCCGATTTTTTCAGCATACGGTCTGGCCGCACGCATGCGTTCTTGCGCTTTACGCATTTTGGCAGCAGCGACCATTTCCATGGCTCGCGTGATCTTGCGCGTGTTTTCTACGCTCTTGATCTTGGTTCGTATCTCTTTGCCTGACGCCATGACGCTAGTCCAGTCAATAAGCCGCTGAGGATTTGAATTCCTCAATGGCTTTGGTTAATCCCGCTTCTATGTCCGCAGGCATGTCGCCGGTAGTCTGGATTTTTTCCAGCAGCGAACCGTATTTGGATTTTACGAAGGAGGCGAGCGCACTTTCGAAGGCCAGTGTTTTCTTGACGTCGATATTGTCCATGTAGCCTTTGTTGACGGCGAACAGGCTCAATGCCATTTCCGCTACGTTCATCGGCGCGTACTGGTTTTGTTTCATCAATTCGGTTACCAGCTTGCCGCGCTCGAGCTGCTTGCGCGTCGCCTCGTCCAGATCGGATGCGAACTGCGCGAATGCAGCCAGTTCCCGATATTGAGCCAGCGCCAGACGCACGCCTCCGCCCAGTTTCTTGATAACCTTGGTTTGTGCAGCGCCGCCCACGCGGGACACCGACAATCCGGCATTGATAGCGGGACGGATACCGGCGTTAAACAAATCGGTTTCAAGGAATATCTGACCGTCGGTAATGGAAATCACGTTGGTGGGTACGAAAGCCGATACGTCGCCGGCCTGAGTTTCAATGATAGGCAAAGCAGTAAGCGACCCGGTTTTACCCTTGACTTCGCCGTTGGTCAGTTTTTCTACCTGATCGGCGTTGATACGCGCTGCACGTTCCAGCAAACGGGAGTGGAGGTAAAATACGTCTCCGGGGTATGCTTCGCGACCGGGCGGGCGGCGCAGCAACAATGAAATCTGGCGGTATGCCCAGGCCTGCTTGGTCAGGTCGTCGTAGACGATCAGCGCATCCTGACCGCGGTCACGGAAATATTCGCCCATGGTACAGCCGGAGTAAGGAGCAATGTACTGCATCGCGGCGGAATCCGAAGCGGTTGCAGCCACGACGATGGTATGACCCAGCGCACCGTGTTCTTCCAACTTGCGCACGACGTTGGCAATCGACGATGCCTTTTGTCCGATAGCGACGTAAATACAAATAACGCCGGTACCTTTCTGGTTGATGATGGCATCTACGGCAACCGCCGTTTTACCGGTCTGTCTGTCGCCGATGATCAGTTCGCGCTGGCCGCGACCGATAGGCACCATTGCATCGACCGATTTCAGACCGGTTTGCAATGGCTGCGTAACAGACTGCCGCGCGATAACGCCGGGGGCGATTTTTTCGATGGATGCGCTTAATTTTGCGTTAACCGGTCCTTTGCCGTCTATTGGCTGACCCAGCGAGTCGACTACGCGACCGACCAGTTCGGGACCTATCGGCACTTCAAGAATGCGTCCCGTACATTTAACGGTGTCGCCTTCGCTGATATGTTCGTATTCTCCGAGCACAACGGCGCCAACCGAATCGCGCTCGAGGTTCAGCGCCAGGCCGAAAGTATTGCCGGGAAACTCCAGCATTTCGCCTTGCATGACGTCCGACAGACCGTGTACCCGAACGATACCGTCGGTCACGGACACTACCGTTCCTTGTGTCCGCAATTCAGAAGCTGCCGCCAGATTCTGAATTTTGCTTTTGATGAGATCACTGATCTCGGTGGGATTGAGTTGCATTGATAGCTCCTAATGGAATCTTAACGTTTAAGCGCGTAGGCCATATTTTGCAATTTTCCTTGCACCGAAGCGTCATAGACTTCGTCGCCGACGCTGACTACGATACCGCCGATCAGGGCAGCATCGACTTCTACCGTCAGGCTCAGCTTGCTATGAAATTTTGCTTCCAGGCGCGCGGCTAATGCTGCGATTTGTTCATCGTTCATGGCGAATGCGCTAGCGACTTTGGCTTCCAGCACCCCGCCCTGCTGGGCCTTGAGCGCTTCAAACTGTTCGACGATTTCCGGCAGGGCATTAATGCGGCCGTTATCTATCAGCAGGCTAATGAAGTTTCCGGTGTCATGGTCGAGCTTGCTGCCGCATACGCTCAAAAAAAGACTGCTGAGCTGTTCGCTGCTGACTTCGGGATCGTTCGCGAGACGCCGCATGTCGGTGTCCGCGGCCACCAGCTGCAGCATGGACAATTGCTCCGACCATGCAGTGAGCTTGCCGTTTTCCTTGGCCAGGCGAAATACGGCCTCTGCATAAGGGCGGGCGATAGTTGCTATTTCAGCCATGATTACAGTTCATCCTGAATAGCATTGAGCAATTCGGCGTGTGCCTTGGGGTCGATTTCGCGGCGCAGAATTTTTTCCGCACCGGCGACGGCCAGCTCTGCTACTTGCGAACGCAGGGCTTCTTTGGCGCGCACGGTTTCCTGGGCTACGCTCGCCTGAGCGCTCGCTATCATGCGATCGCCTTCGATCTTGGCGGCGCTTTTTGCTTCTTCGATCAGCTGCGCTGCGCGTTTTTCAGCTTGCGCAATGATTTCCGCTGCCTTCTGTTTGGCGTCCTGCAGGTTTGCTGCGGCATGTTTAGACGCGAGCTCTAATTCATGTTTACCGCGCTCTCCCGCCGCCAAGCCGTCCGCAATCTGCTTTTTGCGCTCATTCAGCGCGTGCATAATCGGCGGCCATACGAATTTCATGCAAAACCATACAAACACGAAAAACGTTATAGACTGTCCGATGAGGGTAGCATTTATATTCATGCCGGGACCTTTCTACGGTAGGGTAAATCTAATTTAGCCGGCAACCGCAAACAATACGTACATTGCCAAACCGACTGCAATCATAGGTACGGCATCAACCAGTCCCATAACGATAAAGAACTGGGTACGCAGCATGGGTATCAGTTCAGGCTGACGGGCTGCGCCTTCCAGAAAGCGCCCACCCAGAATACCGATACCGATGGAAGCTCCCAATGCACCCAAACCCATCATCATTGCACCCGCAACGTATAATACTGCGTGAACCATGTCCATTTACTGCTCCTCGATTAAAAAAGTAAAAATTACAATCAGATAAATCTTTAGTGGCTGGTTTGATGCGCCATATCCAGATACACGATCGTCAGCGTCATGAAGATGAACGCCTGCAACAGCACTATCAGAATGTGGAATACAGCCCATGCCCATTGCAAGGCGCCGCCGAATGCTGCGAGACCTATTCCGCCGCCAAACATCAACGCAATCAGAATGAATATCATTTCGCCCGCATACATATTGCCGAACAATCGCAACGCCAGAGAAACCGGTTTTGCAATCAGGTTTACGCCTTCCAGAAAAATATTCGCGGGAAGACCGTATTTACCGAATGGGTGGAGGGTCAGTTCGCCCACGAATCCGCCCACGCCCTTCATTTTGACGCTGTAATACAGCACTAGGAAAAATACGGACAGGGCAATGCCGAACGTCGCATTGGGATCCGTGCTCGACACTACGCGGAAGAACGGCAAGCCCAGATGGTGCGCGATACGCGGTACCCAGTCTACCGGCAGCAGGTCCAT
>JAJYPZ010000184.1 GCA_021794855.1 Pseudomonadota bacterium
GCGCAGCGCGGCGCAGGGCAAATGGATCCTTGTCGCCGGTCGGAATCGCACCGATGCCGAATATGCCGATCAGGGTGTCGAGTTTGTCGGCCAGCGCAACGCTGATCGCAATCGCGCCCTGCGGCAGCGCATCGCCGGCAAAGCGCGGCCGGTAATGGGCGGCGATCGCGGCGGCAACTTCGGGAGTTTCGCCGTCCAGCATCGCATATCGTTCGCCCATCTGGCCTTGCAGTTCGGGAAATTCGCCTACCATATCGGTGAGCAGGTCGGCTTTGGCCAGATACGCGGCGCGCTCTGCCATCGTGCTGTCTGCCTGCAGCAAACCCGCGATCGTCGCCGCCGTCCGCCGCAAGCGTTCGACCCGCGCAAGCTGGGTACCGAGCTTGTTGTGATACACGACGTGAGCTAGTTTGCCTACCCGGTCTTCGAGCGGGATTTTCCGGTCCTGCTCGAAGAAAAACCGGGCATCGGATAACCGCGCGCGCAATACGCGCTCGTTTCCCTGAATAATAGGAGCGGGATCGTCGGTCTGTAGATTGGATACGAGCAGAAATCGGGGCAGCAAATTACCCGCCGCGTCAGCCAGCGGAAAATATTTCTGGTGCTGTTTCATCGATAATATAAGACATTCCGCCGGCACCTGCAGAAAATCGGCGCTGAAAGCCCCCGCATAAACGCTGGGATATTCGACCAGGGCGGTGACTTCATCCAGCAGCGCATCGTCCCACAGCACTTTTGCGTCGCCCGCCGCAACGGTCAACTGATCGCGGATCGCTGCGCGGCGCAACGCGTAATCGGGCATGATCCGGCCGGATTGCCGCATCGTCGCCGCATAGTCGTCAGCGTGGCGGATAACGATCGCTCCCGAGCTTAAAAAACGATGGCCCAGCGTCGTATTGCCGCTCTCCAGCCCTAAAACGGAACCCGGAATAATGTCGGCGCCATGCAGCATGACGAGGCCGTGCAGCGGCCGTACGAATTCGACTTCGCCGTCGCCCCAGCGCATCCGTTTCGGCGTCGGCAACTTGATCAGCGCTTCCGTCACGATTTCCGTCAAATTCTGCGTCAGCGCTACGCCCGGCTGCTCGTTGCGAAATACGTAACAATCCTGCTTGCCGTCGTGCATGATTTCCAGTTGATCGACCGCCACGCCGCACGAACGCGCAAATCCCGCCAGGGCAGGGGTCGGTTCGCCGTTTTTCATCGCGGTGGCGACGGCTGGCCCTTTGCGTTCGATTTGCCGGGGCGGCTGCACCGGTGCGACCCCGGCGACGGCGACGGCAAGGCGGCGCGGGGTGGCATACGACGATACTGCCGCGCTGGCGCTGCAATACCCTTGCTGTTGCAGTGCCGTCACGATGCTGCCGGTAAAAGCGGCAGACAGTTTTTCCAGCGCTTTGGGCGGCAATTCTTCGGTCAATACTTCTATCAGTAAGGTCGCGCTCACGGCAGGACTCCGGTTTTGTTTAACATGGGAAATCCCAAAGCTTCCCGCGCGTCGAAATACGCTCGCGCCACTTTTCGCGACAGCGTGCGTACGCGCCCGATATAGGCAGCCCGCTCGGTAACCGAAATAGCGCCGCGCGCGTCGAGCAGATTAAAAGTGTGCGAACATTTCATAACCATTTCGAATCCCGGCAACGCCAGACCTGCATCCATCAGGCGCGTCGCCTCGCGCTCGAAATCGTTGAACTGCTGCAGCAGCCATTCGACATTGGCGTACTCGAAATTGTAACGCGACTGTTCGACCTCGTTCTGATGGTAGACATCGCCGTAACTCACGCCTTCGGTCCAGATCAGATCGTAGACATTTTCCACGCCTTGCAGATACATCGCCAACCGTTCCAGGCCGTAGGTGATTTCGCCCAGCACCGGTTTGCACGGCAGACCGCCGACCTCCTGAAAATACGTGAATTGCGTCACTTCCATGCCGTTGAGCCAGACTTCCCAACCTAAGCCCCAGGCGCCGAGACTGGGCGATTCCCAGTCGTCTTCGACGAAACGGATATCATGCACGGTCGGATCGACGCCCAACGCGCGCAGGCTGTCGAGATACAGTTCCTGGATATTGTCCGGACTGGGTTTCAATACCACTTGAAACTGATAATAATGTTGCAGCCGATTGGGGTTTTCGCCGTAGCGGCCATCTTTCGGCCGACGCGAAGGCTGGACGAACGCTGCTTTCCAGGGCTCAGGGCCTAATGCGCGCAAAAAAGTCGCGGTGTGAAATGTTCCTGCACCCATTTCCATATCGTAAGGTTGCAATAACACGCAACCGTGGCGCGCCCAGAATTGTTGCAGCGTTAAGATAATTTCCTGAAAAGTCGGCATGCGGCGCCTTAAACGATAAAAGCGCGATTTTACCCTAGAACTGATAATTTGAAAGCGCGGAGGGGCATAAAACACAAAAAGCCATTGCATGGATAATTTTCACGGAAGCGTTTTCCCCTGAGCGATCGTCAGGCTTGCCGTCAGGCCGCCCCCTGCTCTTGCCCCCAGAAGCAATCGCCAGCCGTTGGCCTCCGCCAATTGCCGCGCAATCGCCAAACCCAGCCCGCTGCCGCCTGTCGTCTGGTTCCGCGACGATTCCAGCCGATAGAAAGGACGGAATACCGCTTCAAGCTGATCGGCAGGAATGCCGGGGCCGCGATCCATGATCCTGACCAGAATATCTTCCGCATGGCGTTCGCACGTCACGGTCACTTGACTGGCTGCGGTATCGGACTTGCCGTAGCGCAAGGCGTTTTCGATCAGATTAGCCACGATACGCTGGAATCCATGTACCGCAATTTCACCTATGCAAGCGCCGTCGAATTCGCATACGACATGACCTCCCGCCCGTCCGGCATCTTCGGCCAGTCCATTCAGAATCTCGTGCAGATCGACTTTTTGCCGGCTTTCGCTTTGCAGACCTCGCGCCATTTCCAGAAAACTGCCGATCAGGTTATTCATTTGTTCGAGATCGCGCTCGAATTGATTGAGCAACAATGGACTGGTCGTTGCCGGCAACATCGCGACCGCAAGACGCATACGCGCAATCGGCGTACGTAAATCGTGCGAAATGCCTGCCAGCAGCGTAGTGCGATTAGCGAGCAGCGCCTGTACCTCGTTTGCCATCCGGTTAAAGGCATGCGCCAGCGTCGCCAGTTCTGCAGGTCCGGTCTCCGGCAGAGGTTTGGGCATCTGACCTTGCCCTACCTGGCCCGCCGCAGCGCCCAGTTGCGCCAGAGTGGTGGTAATACGCCGTACGGTAATAATACCGGTAAACCAGGTCAATAAAGCACCAAGGCTAAGCAAGCCGACTGCCGTTAGCGGCGACCTGATATTATAACGGCTTCGTATGAATCCGACGCGGATCAGATGGCCGCCCATTGCCAGGTCGGCCCAGGTCCAGCCTTTATCTCCGGCCTGCAAAATGATGTTCTGACCGGTACGCTGCGACAGTGCGCGCTCTATGTTTTTACTGTTCAGGAACCGGTCGGGCGGCTTATTGCTCACACTGTCTATTTTATTAATGCGCAAATGATGGTGTTCTATCAGTTCCCGCTCAAATGCGGGTCGCGTGTCGGGCGGCAATTCCGCCCAGGTCTGCGCCGACAGGACGATCAATGCCGCCAGGTCGTCGGCCGAACGTTCAGCCATAGGTTGCAGTACGGTAAGAGCTACAACTGCCAGCACTATGGTCTGAAACAGCAGAAACGCCAGTCCTAGCGTAGCGGCCGTACGGCCGAACAGCGAATTCGGCCACAATTTCACTGCGCTGCACCCTTGGGAACGAACAGATATCCCTGCCCCCACACCGTCTTGATATAAACCGGATCGGCGGGGTCGGGTTCTATCTTGCGGCGTAATCGGG
>JAJYPZ010000185.1 GCA_021794855.1 Pseudomonadota bacterium
GGAAAGATGGATATGATCGGCCAGCACAGCCGGATTGTTCTGCATGTACGGCGTGATATGTTCGGCCAGCGTGGCGTGCATGATCTGCGTATTTCGCGTCAGCAGGGTTTCGACGACGGAGATGCCAATGGCGCTGCCGAGATTGCGCTGCAGATTGAAAAACGCCGTACCTTCGTTGCGCAACGAAGACGGCAGCGTCCCGAACGCCACGGTGGACAGCGGCACGTAGACCAGACCGATGCCGAATCCCTGAATAATGCCGGATACGACAATCGGCCTCGCGTCCATCAGCAGATCGAAATTCGTCATCTGCCATAGCGAAAATGCCGTGAGACTCAATCCGGCAGCCATGATCAGCCGGGCATCGAATCTGCCGATCAGCCGCCCGACCACCATCATGCCTATCATCGTGCCGAGGCCGCGCGGCGCAGTCACCAGCCCGCTGAATATAACCGGATAATTCATCTGGTTTTGCAGCATGGGCGGAATTAAGGCCAGCGTAGCGAACAATACGACGCCGACCAGAAAGATGAAAATATTGGCCATGACGAAATTACGGTCGGCAAACAGGCTCGGACTCAAAAAAGGCTTGGGATACGTAAACGAATGCGCCAGAAAATAATACAGGCCGACACACGCCATCATGGCTTCGATAATCACTTCAGTAGAATTGAACCAGTCGTTAATGGAGCCGCGATCGAGAAACAGCTGCAATGCGCCTATGCACAGGCTCAAACTTGCGAAGCCGAAAAAATCGAATTTGCCGAATATTTTTTGCGTTTCCGGCATCGTGGCGGAAAGCCCCAAAAAAGCTATTATTCCTATGGGCACATTGATAAAAAATACCCAGCGCCAACTGTAATCCTCGGTCAGCCAGCCGCCGAGCATGGGGCCGAGCACGGGACCCAGCGTCACGCCTATCCCCCACATCGCCATCGCCTTGCCATGATTTTCCGGCGGATTGATATCGAACAGCACCGCTTGCGACAGCGGCACCAGCGCCGCGCCCGATATGCCCTGCAATAGCCGGAACAGCACGATTTCCGGCAAACTGGTCGACACTCCGCAGAGCGCCGAGGTCACGGTGAAGCCGACAATGGAGATCAAAAACACCTTTTTGCGCCCGAAACGGCCGGCCAGCCAGCCGGTCAGCGGGATCATGATAGCGGCGGCTATGATATAAGAGGTCAGCACCCAGCCCATCTGATCCTGGGTGGCCGACAGCGTGCCTTGCATTTGCGGCAGGGCAACGTTGGCGATGGTGGAATCCAGCGCTTGCATGATGGTCGCGGCCATGATGAACAAAGTGATCAGAGGCCGGTTCAGCTTTGCGGCGGAGTCATCCGCATGCGGCGGACGATCGGCTGCTGCGCCCTCTCCCGCTTCTTCGATGGCCTCTGTCAGCGGGCCGGGATGAGCATTCTGCTGCGTCACAACCCTAGCTCCTGCCAGCGGGTACGGCCGGTATCGACCTTGACCACCGCGCTCAACCCCGACGGCAACGGATGTTGCGGATCGAGATCGTCGATCCGGATACGGAGCGGCAAGCGCTGTACCACTTTAACCCAGTTTCCGGTCGCATTTTCAGGCGGCAGCAAGGAAAAACTGGAACCGGTACCGGAACTGAAACTTTCCACCCGACCGTGAAAGAGACGATCAGGATATGCGTCGATTTCGATAGTAGCCGTTTGCCCCACCCGCATGTGCGCCAGTTCGGTTTCCTTGAAATTGGCCTCGATCCAGATATGTCTGTCCGATACCAGGGCAAACACCGGCGCGGCAGCCTGGATGTAATCGCCGGCTTGCAAGGAATCGGAACGAGAAACGATGCCGTCCATAGGGGCTCGGACCAGCGTGTAGGTAAGATTGAGATCCGCCCGCCGCAACAAGGCTTGAGCCTGTTGTACGGCTGGATTAGCGCGGCCTTGTTTCGCCGCGCCGTTATCCAGCAGCGCTTCGGCATTGCTCTGGTCCTGACGGGCAGCGGCCAGTTTCTGTATTGCGTCGGCCAGTGCATATTGCGCCTGTTCGAGCTGCGCCTGCGACGAAATACCCTGCGCGGCTAGAGTTTTCTGGCGCTGAAATTCTTTTTGCCGATAACTCAGGGCGGCGGCTGCGGCTCTCGCCAGCGCCTGACGCTGCAAATAAGTAGCCTGCAGGGCGCTGATCTGCGACTGCTCGTACGCCAGTTTAGCGCGCGCCTCGGCCAAGGCGATCCGCAAGTCGCGACTGTCGAGTTCGAACAGCGGATCTCCACGATGGACGCGCTGGTTATCCCTTACATACACCTTGGTCACCCGTCCCGCAATATTGGCGCTGATTTCGACTCGCGCTGCCTGAACATAGGCATCGTCGGTAGAAGCGACACGACCGCCGGTAAAATAAAAAACGGCGGCTATAAATATGAACAATAACGCACCGCCTATAAATAAATAGGGGCGAATTTTTTCCTTATTGGAGACGGGAGCATTCATATCGGCGCTATATAGCAGGGATTAATTTTCGGTCAGGATATTGTAATCGCCCTGGATTGTAATGATAATACCTAATAATATGCATACATTGTTCGGAAAAAACGAATAATTATCCTGCCCCGTAAAAATAAAGGAAAACCCGTGCGCGGTGCCGAATTTGCCGAATTGCAAGCGTTTATGGAAATTGTCGAGCACGGCAATTTTTCCCGTGCCGCTACCTTTCTGGGAGTTGCTCCGTCGACCTTAAGCCAGACCATACGAGCGCTGGAAGAGCGTCTTAAAGTACGTCTGCTGCAACGAACTACGCGCAGCGTATCGCTGACCGAGGCTGGCAGCCATTTGCTGGAACGGATACGCCCGGCGTTCGAAACGCTGAACGAAGCCATGGAATCGATCAGCGACTTTCGCGATGCGCCCATGGGAACATTACGGCTGAGCGTTTCGTCCATTCCGGCGCAAATGATACTCGCGCCGCTACTGAAAGATTTTCTGGCTCTTTATCCCGCCATACACCTCGATATCGATGTCGACAATGCCAATATCGATATCGTTAAAGGCCGTTACGATGCAGGCATACGTTACGGTCGAGTCATCGCGCAGGATATGGTGATGGTTCAGGCCAGCGCGCCTTCGCGCATCATCGCTGTCGCAGCGCCGGAATATCTGGCCAGGTACACGACGCCGAAAACGCCCCATGAATTGCAAAATCACGACTGTATCCGGCTCCGTATCGGCAACCAGCAATTATTGACGTGGGGATTCGAGAAAAACAACAAAAAAATTGAAATCGCGGTGAGCGGTTCGCTGATTGTCAATAATATAGATTTAATGGTGAAAGCTACGCGCGACGGCATCGGTATCGGTTACATGGCAGAGGCTTACCTCATGCGGGAGATCGCGAACGGCGAATTGATACCAATGCTGACCGACTGGTCACCGACTTACGACGGCTGGTATTTGTATTATGCCAGCCGTCAGCATCTGTCGGCGCCGTTGAAAGCGTTCATAGCGTTTCTGCGCGATCACCTGCGCAACAATGCCCCTCAGCCTTCCGCTGTCTGAAGCGGAATCATCCTTTACCCAGAAAACCTTCCCACCAGCGCTTGCGGTTATTCGGCACAACAGTGGGTTGCAATGCCTCGGGAGCGACCTGGCTCAGTATCCAGCCGGGCAATACCCTGTCCTTGCTCGAACCACACGACACACCGAGATGATGGGGATCGTAGATGACGATAAAGCGCGGCGCTTCCACATCGTCGGCATACACGATACCGCAATATCTTTCTTCATGCTCTTTACGTAGCAGCGCATCGATCTGCTGCAGGAAATCGCGCACCTGTTCGGGCCCGGAGACAGCCGCCGGCAACGCCTGCCCTACCGC
>JAJYPZ010000186.1 GCA_021794855.1 Pseudomonadota bacterium
CTTCATGCCCAGACTGAGTCCTTTGGAAGCCAGTACATCTTTTATTTCATTCAGCGATTTGCGACCCAGATTCGGGGTTTTGAGCAATTCGTTCTCGTTGCGCTGGATCAGATCGCCAATGTAAAAAATATTTTCGGCTTTTAAACAGTTTGCGGAACGAACGGTCAGCTCAAGATCGTCAACCGGACGCAGCAACATAGGATCGACCTGCGGCAGTTTAGGCGACTCGGTCGCTACTGGTGTACCTTTCAAATCGGCAAATAACGCCAACTGTTCAACCAGTACGCGCGCTGCATAGCGTACCGCTTCCTCGGGATCTATCGTTCCATTGGTTTCCACATCCAGGATCAGCTTGTCCAGATCGGTACGCTGCTCGACACGTGCGCTCTCGACCGAGTACGCGACCCGACGGACCGGACTGAACGAAGAATCGATCTTGATTGCGCCTATCGTCTGCGTATCGTCGGCTTGCCTTCGCACAGAAACCGGTTGATAACCGCGACCTTGTTGCACCTTGATTTCCATCTCCAGCTTGCCGCCTTTGGTAAGGTGGGCAATAACGTGATCCGGATCGACGATTTCCACGTCGTGACCGACTTCGATATCACCCGCCGTTACCAACCCTTCCGTAGACTTGCTCAGTTTCAGCGTTACTTCGCTACGATTAGTCAGCTTTAAGGCTATGCCTTTAAGATTGAGCAGTATATCTACTACGTCTTCCTGCACGCCTTCCAGAGTGGAGTATTCGTGCAGCACGCCGGTAATGCTAACTTCGGTAGGCGCCGCGCCGGGCATCGACGACAGCAAAATGCGCCGTAGCGAATTTCCAAGAGTATGTCCGTAACCACGCTCGAAAGGCTCCATAATGACGCGAGCGCGCAAAGGCGAAATCGTTTCAACATCAATAATACGTGGCTTTAATAAATCTGCAGTACTGCTTTGCATAGGTCGTTGCCCTTTAATAATGCACCGAATTACTTCGAATATAATTCAACAACGAGATGTTCGTTGATCGTAGCCGGCAACTCGGAACGCTGGGGTTTGGCTTTGTAAGTCCCCTTCATGTCCTTGGTGCTTACTTCGATCCATTCGGGGAAGCCGCGCTGTTCCGCAGCAGCCAGAGCTGCCTTGATACGCAACTGCTGCCTGGACTTCTCGCAAACCTCGACCACATCGCCGGGCTTTACCGCGTATGAAGGAATATTCACTCGCTTGCCGTTAACCAGTATGCTGTTATGCCGCACGACCTGCCGGGATTCAGCACGAGACGCACCAAAACCCATACGGTACGCAACTGTGTCCAGACGGCTTTCCAGCAACTGCAGCAGGTTTTCGCCGGTCACACCGCGCTGACGATCCGCTTCCGTATATAAATCGCGGAATTGGCGCTCCAATATGCCGTAGGTACGGCGCAATTTCTGTTTCTCGCGCAATTGCACGCCATAATCCGACAAACGAGTATTTTTCTTTTGCCCATGCTGACCGGGCGGGTACGCACGACGCTCTACCGCACATTTATCGGTAAAACATTTTTCACCCTTCAAAAATAATTTCTCACCTTCGCGACGACACTGGCGGCATTTTGGATCTAAATTTCTGGCCACGTTAAACTCCTGCTTAGATACGACGTTTCTTGGGCGGACGGCAGCCGTTATGCGGCACTGGCGTCACATCGGAAATACTGGTAATTTTGAAGCCGGCGTTATTTAACGCGCGTACCGCTGATTCGCGGCCGGGTCCCGGTCCCTTAATACGAACTTCCAGATTTTTTACACCGCATTCCTGGGCCAGCTTGCCGGCATTTTCAGCGGCAATCTGCGCAGCGAACGGAGTGCTTTTACGCGAACCCTTGAAACCGGCACCGCCTGAGGTCGCCCATGACAAGGCGTTGCCCTGACGGTCGGTGATGGTCACAATGGTGTTGTTAAAAGAAGCGTGTATGTGCGCAACGCCTTCAGCCACATTCTTTTTAACTTTTTTGCGTACTCTTATATTAGCCTTAGCCATTAGTCTTTATCCTTTATTTCGAAGCGCGAACGGCTTTTTTAGGCCCTTTGCGGGTACGCGCATTGGTACGCGTACGCTGGCCCCGTAGCGGCAATCCGCGACGGTGACGCAGACCGCGGTAGCAACCCATGTCCATCAGTCGTTTGATGTTCATCGTCACTTCGCGACGCAGGTCACCTTCGACAGTATGCTTGGCGACACCCTCACGGAGCCTTTCCATGTCCGCGTCGGTAAGATCCTTAATCTTGGTGGTTGCACTCACACCTGCGTTCACACAAATAGTGCGCGCTGTGGTGCGACCAATACCATAGATTGCCGTCAAGGCAATTTCGGCATGTTGGTGGTTCGGGATGTTTACCCCAGCAATACGGGCCATCTACTTACTCCGGATTCAAAGTTTTGAATTTTAACATGTAATACGAGGTCAAGACAAATCAGCCTTGACGTTGTTTGTGGCGCGGATCTTCGCAGATCACGCGAACCACGCCTTTACGACGCACTACCTTGCACTTACGGCAGATTTTTTTAACAGACGCCTGTACTCTCATAAGGAACTCCTTGTTTTACCAATACCGCAAAATGCGAATTCTGTTACTTGGCGCGAAATGTAATTCTGCCTTTAGTCAAATCATAGGGGGTCAGTTCGACCGTTACCTTATCTCCAGGCAGGATACGGATGTAATGCATGCGCATCTTGCCGGAAATATGTCCTAGCACTACATGACCATTCTCAAGCTTTACCCTGAACATGGCGTTAGGCAAAGTCTCCAAAATCTCACCCTGCATTTGGATGGTGTCTTCTTTTGACATATTCAATCCACCATCCAGTTATCTCGAACCAAAACTGCCACCTTTAAAATTAGCTTTCTTGAGCAAACCTTCATATTGATGCGACATGACATAAGCTTGTACCTGGGCCATAAAATCCATAGTCACAACAACAATAATCAATAACGATGTGCCGCCGAAATAAAACGGCGCATTAAACTTCACAATCAGAAATTCGGGCAACAGACAGACCAGCGTAATATAAATTGCGCCGATCAAAGTCAGCCTTGCCATAATCTTGTCGATATAGCGTGCAGTCTGTTCGCCAGGACGTATACCCGGCACAAAAGCACCGCTTTTCTTCAGGTTGTCTGCAGTTTCTTTAGGGTTGAATACCAGCGCCGTATAGAAAAAGCAAAAGAATACAATTGCCGTCGCGTACAATATCACATAAATCGGCTGCCCTGGCGATAACGCCGCTGCGACGTCTTTCAGCCAGTGCATGGCTTTGTGGCTGCCAAACCATCCTGCCAGCGTAGCAGGAAATAAAATAATGCTGGACGCAAAGATCGGCGGTATGACTCCAGCCATATTCAGCTTTAACGGCAGATGCGAACTCTGACCGCCGTAAATCTTATTGCCGACCTGCCGTTTCGCATAGTTAACAAGTATCTTGCGCTGGCCACGCTCTACGAATACGACCAGCGCCGTTACCAGCACGACCGCAACAAACAGCATCAATACCAGTGGTATGGAAAACGCACCGGTAGTAGTCAGTTCCAGCGTACCGCCGATCGCATGGGGCAGACCCGCCACGATACCGGCGAATATAATCATCGAAATTCCATTACCGATACCGCGCTCGGTAATCTGCTCGCCCAGCCACATCAAAAACATCGTACCGGCAACCAGCGTCATTACAGCGGTGATCCTAAATACAAACCCGGGATCAACAACCAGACCCGGCTGCGCTTCAAGCGCCATTGCAATACCGAGGCCCTGGAAAAATGCCAGTCCTACCGTCCCGTACCGGGTATATTGCGTAATCTTGCGCCGGCCGGATTCGCCTTCCTTC
>JAJYPZ010000187.1 GCA_021794855.1 Pseudomonadota bacterium
AGCCGTCCCGGAGCGACTGTACTCGGTTGCGGAACGATAGGGACGGGCGGCGGTGCCGGGGCGGGTATAGGTTGTTCAGGTAATGCCACGTTGCAACCGGGTTTGTATATTTCGGCGACCAATTCGTCCATAGGCATAACCGGAACGCTGACGCTCGACGGAAGGGGCAACACCAATTCGATGTTCATTTTCCAGATGCCGTCTACGCTGACTACGGCAGCCGGCGCGGTGGGCGCTCCCGGGAGCCAGATCGTGCTGACCAACGGCGCCAAGGCATCGAATGTGTTCTGGCAGGTCGGCAGTTCTGCGACGATCGGTACGTATGCACTGTTCGAGGGCAATGTACTGGCCAATACATCGATCACGATGGGGACTTCTTCATCGTCCTGCGGACGCTTGCTGGCCGGCGCCATTACGAGCAGCGGCGCATTTAGTTTCGATACCAGCACCGTATCGGTACCGGGCAACCCGAGTGCGCCTTCGACTTGCCAATAAATAAATGGTCATACATATAAGCCTTAAATAAGGCAAACGGTATCAGAAGTTCCGGAAATACCGGAAATTTTGGTGGGACTCGGCGAGTTCCACCAAGTTATTTTGGAGAAAATCATGAGTTATAAAAAAGTCTCAGGGACGCTGGGTTTAGTAGCAATGGCCGCCATCGTCAGTCCGTATGCGGTAGCAGACGATTTGAGCGATGCCGGCTGGTATGCAGGCGGCAATATCGGGCAGTCGAATGCTAAAATTGCTGATCAGCGCATCATCAACGGTCTGAGTGCAAGCGGATTTTCCACTACGTCGATCAACAATAACGACACCGACATTGCCTATAAGTTATTCGGGGGATATCAGTTCAATCCCTACTTTGCGCTTGAGGGCGGCTATTTCAATCTGGGCAAGTTCGGTTTTACAGCGAACACCCAACCTGTCGGAGTTTTGAACGGCAATATCAGATTGCAGGGATTGAGTCTGGATGCGGTGGGAACCTTGCCTATTACCAAGAAATTCTCCGCATTTGGTCGGTTAGGGATGGATTATGCGCAAGCGCAGGATAGTTTTACCGGAAGCGGAGCCGTCCATCCGCTCAACCCCAATCCCAGCAAATGGGATACCAATTACGATTTCGGCGCCGGGCTGCAGTACGCCTTGACCGAATCGATAGCCCTGAGGGCTGAAGGCGAGCGTTACCGGATCAACGATGCCGTAGGCAATATGGGCGACATCGATGTGTATTCGCTGGGGCTGATTTATCGATTCGGGCAGAAAACCGCCCCTGCGCCGGCTCCTGAACCGGTAGCGGCCGCCGCGCCTCCGCCGCCTCCTCCGGCTGTCATCGCACCTCCGCCGCCACCGCCGGCTCCGCGTTTCGAGAAATATACTTTATCGGCTACCGACCTGTTTTCCTTCGACAGCGCGGAATTACGCATGCCGCAGCCTAAGCTGGATGAAATCGCTAACGCTTTAAACAGCGATACGTCGATAAACGATGTCAAGATTACCGGTTACAGCGATCGTTTGGGTTCCCCCCGTTATAATATGAAATTGTCGGAACGTCGGGCGCTGGCGGTAAAAAAATATCTGATAGCCAAGGGTGTTGACGCCAGCCGTTTACAAACCGAGGGTAAAGGCGAAGCCGACCCGGTAGTCGCCTGCAATAACAAAAAACGCGCGGCATTGATCCAATGTCTGGAACCAAACCGGCGCGTCAAGGTAGAGCGGATTACCGTCGAACGTCAGGTTCAGTAATGCCTTGATACCGAAAGCAGATCGCATGTCGCGGCTGGTTCGGCATCAAATAGTACCCCGGAGGGAACTCTGCTTCACGGCACGGTTCCCTTTGTGCATTGGTTCGAAATTCGCTTCATGCGGTGATAGCCGGGAAATTTTAATGCGCGAGCTGATTCATTTCAATGATCGGCAGCATGATCGCCAGCACAATCAGGAGAACTACTCCGCCCATCACTACGATCAGTATCGGTTCCATCAACCCGGTCAGCAATGCGGTCTTGTTTTCCATTTCATGCTCCTGCTGGATGGCAGCGCGCTCCAGCATGTGCGCCAGTTTTCCGCTGGCTTCGCCGCTGGCGATGAGATGGATCAGTAACGGGGGAAACTTCCCCGTAGTTCTCAGCGCATGGCTCAGCGAAGTTCCTTCTTTTACCATGCGCAGGGTCTGTTCGATCGCAGCACGCAGAGGCAAATTGGCGACGATCATGGCGCCGGCCTGCAGCGCTTTGACTAGCGGTACGCCGCTGCCGACCAGTATCGCCAGCGTGCTGGCAAAGCGCGCGGTATTCAGTCCGCGGATCAGATTCCCCACCAGCGGCATTCGCAACAGAAAATCGTGCCAGCGGTAGCGGTTATCGCCCTTGGTTAAAGCCAGTCTCGCGCCCCACACCGCGGCGGCCAGCAAGGCCAGCAGGTAGATCCCGCTGGCGCGCAGAAAGTCGCTCAAGGCGATCAGTGCGACGGTTAAAAACGGCAGCGACTGATGGCTTTGGCGGAAGACGTTGACCACTTGCGGCACCACATAGACCAGCAGTCCGGCGATAACGGCGGCGGCGACCACCGATACGGCTGCGGGATAGAGAAAAGCCAGCATGATTTTCTGCCGCAGGTCGCTGCGGTTTTCGGTGTAATCGGCTATGCGCAGCATGACTTTGCCCAGTTCGCCCGATTCTTCACCGGCATGCACCAGCGCCTGATAAATTTCCGGGAATACCTTTCCGTAATGTCCCATGGCTCGTGCCAGAGGCTGGCCGGACAGAACTTCGGCGCGTACGCCCGCCAGGATCTGCCGGACATATTCGTGCTCGGATTGTTCGACCAGCGCGGTCAGGGCTGCATCTACGGTTAATCCGGCGGCCAGCAGCGTCGCAAACTGACGGGTAAACAATGCCAGTTGCGCTTGCGAAAACCGCCGTTTCCAGCGCAGGCCTGCATTATTGGCCATTGCGGTTTCGGACACGACTTCGACGGTAACGGGAAACAGACCGAGATCACGCAAGCTGTTTCTGGCCTGCCGTGCCGTATCGACTTCCAGCACACCTTTTACCGTGCGTCCGCTTTTGTCCAGGGCTTCATAATGAAACGCAGTCATGCGCGGCAGCCGATAGTCCGGGTCAGCAAATCAAATGCGACGATATTCGGGCAATACGGGAAAGCAGACATATATTAATCCCTCGGTATTTGATACTTAATCCTTGGTTACCCGCAATATTTCTTCCAGCGAGGTGATTCCGGTTGCGACCCAGCGCATTCCGTCCATGCGCAGGTTGCGCATGCCGGCGGCAATGGCGCAGTCGCGGATTTTCTGTTCGGAAGTGCCGTCGTGGACAAGGCGGCGTATGGTGTCGTCCATTACCAGCAACTCATAAATGCCGGTACGACCGCGATAGCCGGTCATATCGCAACTGTCGCAGCCGGTCGGCGCATAGACCTCTTCGGGCAAAACCTGTTCGGCGAATGGGGCGTGTTCGTGCAGTTCCCGGGACACGGGTTTTTTGCATTTCGGGCATAGCCTGCGCACCAGCCTTTGCGCCAGCACACCGAGGAGACTGGACGCCAGCAGAAACGGCTCGACGCCCATATCGATCAGCCGCGTCACCGCGCTCGCCGCATCGTTGGTGTGCAGCGTCGCCAGTACGAGATGCCCGGTCAAACTTGCCTGAACCGCGATTTGCGCGGTTTCGAGATCGCGGATTTCGCCTATCATGATGACATCTGGATCCTGCCGCAAAATAGCGCGCAGGGCTTTGGAAAAATTCATGTCGATGCGCGGATTGACCTGCGTTTGCCCGACACCGTCGAGATCGTACTCAATCGGATCTTCTACGG